>JAHYJH010000107.1 GCA_019429185.1 Vicingaceae bacterium | reverse complement strand
GGTCGTTGAATAATTTCATAATGATTTTTTTTGTAAATCTATACCCCAAAGCTACAATAATTTTCTCTAAAAAAACAACATAAGTTACTAACAATCAGATGTTTATAAATTTATGGACAGACACTAAGTAAGAAGGGGATATTTGTCGTACACCCCTAAGTAATTACTAATAATTTTGTACTTTTGAAATCCCGAATTTGTTCGGGATTTCACTTTTTATTAATACAACATAATGAAACAACTCATATTCTTTTCGTTTTCAATTTTTCTACTCATTGCTTGTAATAATAGCGAAAATCAAATTATTGAGCAATCCATTGAACAAGCTGTTGACACTACTGCTAACGAACAAATAAAAGCCTTCAAAGAAATTAATGACCTACTCAAAAACGACATTAACAATACCGCTTTGTATTTAAAAAGAGCCAGGTTATACCAAAAATATAGTGCCGTACCCAAAGCCATTCAAGATGTAGATAGGGCAATTGGTATTGATTCCTTAATCCCTGAATTTTATTTGTTAAAAGCGGAATTGTTAAAATCTCAAGACCGATTAAAAGAATCCAAAGAAGTGTTAGATAAATGTATGTTTGTGGACAATAAAAATGTGCAAGCACGTATTGAATTAGGGTGGTTGGCACTCATTGCAAAAGATTACAAACAAGCATTAGATTATGCCGATGCAGCACTTAAAAGAAACATTTATGCCTCTGAAGCTTACTTTTTAAAAGGGATGGTTTTTATTGAGAAAAAAGATACTGCTTTAGCAATTTCGAGTTTTAAAACAGCCGTAGAACAAGAAAATGACTACTATGATGCTTATATTCAACTTGGTATCCTACATATTTATAAAGAAGGAAACTTGTCTGAAGGATATTTTAAAAATGCACTTCGAATTAAACCAAATAACCTAGAAGCACTTTATAATCTAGGATTTTATTACCAAGAAGCAAAAGAATTTGATAAAGCAATTGCTACCTATCATGAAATTTTAGCCATTCAAGAATTTAGAGAACCTTATTTTAATTTAGGATACATTCATCAAGAATACTTGAGTTTATATGAAGAAGCTATTGGTTTTTATACTAAAGCAATTGAAATAGAGCCAAGTTATGTTGATGCCTATTACAACCGAGGATTATGCTACGAAAAAATGAAAAGCAAAACAAAAGCAAAAACAGATTTTCAAAAAGTGTTAAACTTAAATCCCACACACACCTATGCTGCAATAGCCCTAGAAAGAGTTTTTTAACATAAAATAAGGAATTAGTAGTCCCGAAATAAGTTGGTGGCAATTTCACGAAACCCTAGTAAATAACAAAATCATATATATACTCCAATCATGTGGAATCCAGAATTTGGATTATTTACCAATTTTTGGTAACTTTGGATAAAATTTTAAAAATGAAAAATACATCAATATCACTTGGAAATTATTTTGACCAATTCGTCAGCAGCCAAGTTTCTGCAGGTCGATATAAAAATGTTAGCGAAGTTATTCGTGCAGGACTTCGACTGTTGGAAAATGAAGAAAGTAAAGTCATTGCTTTAAAAAATGCCATTCAGCAGGGATTAAATAGCCCAAGAGTTGAAGATTTTGACTTTGATGAACACCTATCCAAACTGAAATCTGAAAAAAGAAAAAATGGCTAAAGTTATATTAAGGCAGGAAGCGATAAACGATTTAACAGATATTTGGGATTATAAAGTTCAGGAATGGTCAGAAAATCAAGCCGATAAATATTATGAAACAATAAAGTTTGTATGTAAAGAAATTGGAGAAAATACAAGCATAGGAAAGAATTATACTGAAATAAGTAACCATTTATTCGGACTAAAAACAGGAAAGCACATCATATTTTATTACCTCATTTCGGAAGATGAAATTGAAGTAATTAGAATATTACACGAAAGGATGGACTTTAAAAATAAAATAAACGAATAAAAAACTACCATCAACTTCCAACACTATGAACTACCTATCCGTAGAAAACTTAACAAAATCTTTCGGCACACACATCTTATTTGAAAACATTTCTTTTGGAATTGACAAAGGACAAAAAGTAGCTTTTATAGCTAAAAACGGTACCGGAAAATCTACCTTACTGAAAATATTAGCTGGAGAAGATGGTTATGACTCTGGAAATGTAGTTTTCAGAAATGGAATTAGAACAGGAATTCTGCAACAAACACCTAATTTCAACGATGAATTAACCATTTCTCAAACCATATTCAAAGCAGATTCCGAACAAGTTGCTGCCATTTTAGAATACGAAAAAGCCATACACAATCCTGATGATAATGAACGTATGCAAAAGGCATTTGAGCAAATGGATGCCTTAGATGCTTGGGATTATGAAGTGCGCATAAAACAAATTTTGGGTCAACTTCAAATACATGACTTGGAACAAAAAATTGGAGAACTTTCGGGCGGACAGTTAAAAAGAATTGCCTTAGCACAAGTATTGATTGAAGAACCTGATTTTATTATTTTAGATGAACCTACCAATCACCTTGATTTAGATATGATTGAATGGTTAGAAAACCATTTAAGTAAGGAAAATATTACCATATTAATGGTTACACACGACAGGTATTTTTTAGAACGAGTATGTGATGAAATTATTGAATTGGACGACCAAACACTTTATCGTTACAAAGGAAATTACAGCTATTTTTTAGAGAAAAAAGAAGAACGTGAAACCATTTTTGAAGCCAATGTTGATAAAGCTAAAAACCTTTACAGAAAAGAGCTTGAGTGGATGCGGAGAATGCCAAAAGCAAGAGGTACAAAAGCAAAATCAAGAGAAGATGCATTTTATGATACCGAAAAAACAGCCAAACTAAAAAAAGACAATTCCAAAGTAGAAATGGAAGTAAACATGACACGTTTGGGTGGAAAAATATTGGAATTGCATCACGTAAAAAAATCCTTTGGAGATTTAAAAATATTGAATGATTTCAGCTACATCTTCAAGCAAAAAGAAAAAATAGGCATTGTTGGCAAAAATGGCGTGGGCAAAACTACTTTTTTAGATCTAATTCTTGGACTTCAACAAGTTGATGGTGGAAAAGTTGTTTCGGGCGAAACGGTTGTTTTTGGGTATTACACACAAAAAGGAATGCAGTTTAAGGAAGATAAGAAAGTGATTGAAACAATAAAAGATATTGCAGAAGTTATTCCATTGACAAAAGGAAGAAGCCTCACTGCTGCACAACTTTTAGAAAAGTTTTTATTCAATAAAAGTATGCACTACAACCAAGTAGCAAAGCTAAGTGGAGGAGAAAAACGCAGGTTGTATTTACTTACTATTTTAATAAAAAACCCCAACTTCTTAATTTTAGATGAACCTACCAACGATTTGGATATTATGACCTTAAATGTGTTGGAAGATTTTTTGGAAGATTTTCAAGGATGTTTAATTATTGTTACACATGACAGGTACTTTATGGACAAATTAGTAGATCATTTATTTGTTTTTGAAGGAGATGGCATTGTTAAAGACTATTTAGGAAAGTACAGTGATTACAGAGATAACTTAAAAGAAAAACAGCTTTTAGAAAAACAGGCATCAAAATCAACAGAACAAAAAGCGTTGATAACAACACCTAAGAAAGATGAGACTAAAGTTAAACTCTCTTATAAAGAAAAAATTGAATTTCAACAAATTGAAAAAGAATTAGAAGAATTAGAAGTTGAAAAAAAGAATTTAATGCTGGAATTAACTTCTACGCAAGCAGACCATAATGAAATAATTCGTATTACCAATAAAATTGGAGAAGTTAGCAATCTAATTGACAACAAAACAGAACGGTGGTTAGTACTTTCTGAATTAGAATTTTAACTAAAAGATATATCTCTTACTTTGTTTTTATTTTGTTTTTCAACGGACAACTTTACTCAATATATTGTAAAAGGTATTGTATGTTTCAGTTTTAAATTCTACTTTTGAACTCACAAAAAATATTCATAGAAAACATACAATTATGAGCGTATTAGTAAATAAAAATTCAAAAATTATAGTTCAAGGTTTCACAGGAAGCGAAGGAACTTTTCATGCAAGTCAAATGATAGAATATGGCACCAATGTCGTTGGTGGTGTTACTCCTGGAAAAGGTGGTCAAACCCATTTAGACAGACCTGTGTTTAACACTGTTGCTGATGCTGTTAAAAATACTGGATCTGATGTTTCTATTATTTTTGTTCCACCAGCTTTTGCTGCCGATGCCATTTTAGAAGCTGCTGATGCAGGTATAAAAGTAATTGTTTGTATCACAGAAGGTATTCCTGTAAAAGACATGATACCCGTTAAAGAATATTTAGCAACAAAAGAAGCTCGATTAATTGGACCTAACTGCCCAGGAGTTATTACACCTGATGGTGCTAAAGTTGGTATTATGCCTGGATTTATTTTTAAATCTGGTAAAATTGGTATCGTTTCTAAATCTGGCACATTAACCTATGAAGCTGCTGACCAAGTTGTGAAAGCAGGATTAGGTATTTCAACAGCTATAGGAATTGGAGGAGACCCAATTATTGGAACAACAACTCAAGAAGCGGTTGAATTATTTATGAATGACCCAGAAACTGAAGGAATTGTTATGATAGGAGAAATTGGAGGAAACCTTGAAGCAAATGCAGCAAATTGGATAAAAAAATATGGAACAAAACCTGTAGTTGGTTTTATTGCTGGTGAAACAGCTCCTGCAGGAAGAACTATGGGACACGCAGGTGCTATTGTTGGTGGAGAAGCCGATACTGCTAAAGCAAAAAAACAAATTTTGCGTAACTGCGGAATTACTGTTGTAGATTCCCCTGCTGACATAGGACAAGCTATGGCTGAACTAATGAAAGTGAATGCTTAATTAGTGCCTGTCCATAATGTCCGATTTCTGCGTTATACTCATTTTTAATTGCAGTCATTTACAAAAGTAAACTCCTGACAATTAAAAATTTCGCAAGACACTAATTAGTAATTTGGTGTTAGGAAATTACCAAGAAACCTCTTAATCTTTTAACTCAAATCAATGAAATTACTAGAAGGAAAAGTTGCGATAATTACTGGTGCTACCAGAGGCATTGGAAAAGGCGTTGCCGAAGTTTTTGCTAAAAATGGAGCTGATATTGCTTTTACTTATGTTTCATCAGACGAACAAGCAAAAAAAGTGGTAGATGAATTAACTGCTTACGGAGTTAAAGTAAAAAGTTACAAGTCTAATGCTGCTGTTTATAGTGAAGCCGAAACTTTTATTAATCAAGTTGTTATCGATTTTGGTAAAATAGACACCATCGTTAATAACGCAGGAATTACAAGAGATGGTTTGCTAATGCGTATGTCGGAAGAAAACTGGGACGAAGTAATGAACGTAAACCTAAAATCAGTATTCAACATCACTAAATGTGCATTAAAAACACTTTTAAAACAACGCTTTGGTTCTATTATAAACATGAGTTCGGTGGTAGGTATTGAAGGAAATGCAGGTCAATCAAACTATGCCGCTTCTAAAGCAGGAATAATTGGATTTACTAAATCTATTGCTCAAGAAATAGGCTCAAGAAACATTAGAACCAATGCCATTGCTCCAGGTTTCATCGAAACAGAAATGACTGCCCAATTGGACGAAACAATTATGAAAGGTTGGATTGAAGATATTCCTATGAAAAGAGCAGGAACTCCTGAAGATGTTGCCAACGTAGCACTTTTCTTAGCTTCCGATTTATCTTCCTATGTAAACGGACAAGTAATTAATGTTTGCGGTGGAATGCAAACCTAAGGAACTGTTACAAAATAAATAGTAAAAACCTTTTGGAATATTAATTTCCAAAAGGTTTTTTTTTGTTACTACTCAGCCACTTATTTTTTTCTTTGCCACTGATTACGTAGATTCACACAGATTTATCAACAACTTGTTTATTTTTTAATATTGTGTTGATGCTACGTTCGTGGTTTTTCGCAGATTTTTCAAAGAAAAATCAAATCTGTGTATGTAATCTGCGAAAATTTATCAACAGTTTATCTATTTTTTCAAGATGTGTTGATGCTACTTCGTGGTGTGTAATCTGTGGCAATTTTTTGTTTTTTTATTGTCTTTAGACAAGTAATTTAGCGGCTGAGTAGTAACAAAAAAAGAAATCTGTGTATGTAATCTACGAAAATTAGTGTAATCAGTGGCATAATGAATAGCTGAGTAGTAACAGTTTTTTTTAACCCTTAATTTCAACCAAAAAAAATCAATGTAATTTATGATAAACTAATTTTTAACACTAAATTTGACAATTATTTAGAATCAATCTAAATTACATTAATTTTAGAAAATGATAGATATTTTAATAGCCAATAACAACTCAATTGTTGCCGAAGGACTAAAAACAATACTTCAAAGTCAGATTAGAAATAGAGTGTTGGGGGTAGTTTCTTCAATAGAAGAGTTAGAAAATCATTCGAAACGCTATTTTCCAAACATTATCGTAATTGACTATTCGTGCAGTTCATTTGGTGTTGAAACGATAAAAAAAATAAAAACTATTTATAGAGATTCAAAAATTTTAGCCATTACCCCCAACCTCCCAAAAGAAACCATCTATAAATCCTTGCAACTTGGAGTTGATAGTTATTTATTGGATGATTGTGATAAACCAGAAATTTTAGAAGCCATTGAAGACACTTACAGTGGTAAGCAATTTTATTGTGGAATGGTAATTAATATCTTATCTGATAAGAATGCTGAAAATGCTATGGGTTGTGATGGTATATCCCTTTCTGAAAGAGAAATTGAAGTTATTAAACTAATTTCTGATGGTTTTACCAACAAGGAAATTGCAGATTCACTTTTTTTAAGCACGCATACGGTGAATACACATCGCAAAAATATCATGCACAAACTCAACATAAAAAATACCGCAGGGATTGTGATTTATGCTGTTAAAGAGAATATTATTACAACCTAAGATTATAATCCTAACGGGTTTTATTGCCTTTGTTTGTGTCATCACAAACAAAAAAATATATCGTTTGTGATGACACAAACGATGGAACAAAGACCTTCAAGGTTTTAAAAACCTTGAAGGTCTATTAAAAACAAGCAATCGTATTTTTTTATTAAGTTTGTAGGAAATTCTGTTAGCATGAGCAATCCTATAAAAATTCTCGTAATAAGTAATTATACAAACACTATTTCGGCTCGACCAGAAGCTGAAATTTTTTTAGGATTAAAGCAAAAAGGAGTTGAAATTACCATCATTACCGAAAAAGACAGTGAATATGCTAAAAAATTTGAAGCAGCAGGTATTCGTGTAATAGATGGACTTCCTAAAAAGAAAAATTGTAAAAAATCACAAGAACTGATTCGTAATGAATTGATTCAAGGTAAATATGATGCATTACTTTTATATAACAGCAAAGCCATTAGTAATGGAATTAAAGCTGCAAAAAATTTACCTGTAAAAGTAATTCTCTATCGTGGCTATACGGGAAACATTAATTGGTGGGATCCAACTGTCTATACAAAATATTTGCATCCAAGAGTAGATAAAATTATTTGTAATGCCAAAGCCATTCAAGAATTGTTTGAACGGCAATTATTTTTCAAAAAAGGTAAAGCTATCACGATTAATAAAGGTCATGATTTAAATTGGTATGAAGGAATTAAAAAAACTGATTTAACTGAATTTGGTATTCCTGACTATGCTTTTGTTATTACTTGTGTGGCAAACGCTCGAAGAATGAAAGGAATGAAGTATTTGGTGAAAGCAATGGATTTTATACCTACCAACAAAACTACTCACTTACTGCTTGTAGGTTCTGGATTAGATTCACCAGAGATTATGCATATCGTAAATAAAAGTCCAAATAAAGATAAAATTCATTTTACAGGCTTTAGAAAAGATGGTTTAAACATCGTAAAATCAAGCAATGTTTTTGTGCTTGCATCCATTAAAGGCGAATCCATTACCAAAGCCGTTATTGAAGCCATGGCGTTAGGTATTGCTCCATTAATAACGCTAATTCCTGGTAACAGAGAACTTGTTGTGAATGGCGAAAGTGGCTTAGTTGTTCTTATGAAAAACCCAAAAGCACTTGCCGAAGGAATGATTAAACTTTATAACAACCCTGAATTGTGCAACAAATATGGAATACAAGCCAAAGAACGAATTAAAACCGTTTTTAACACCCAACAGACCGTTGAAGGTTATTTTTCATTATTAAAAGAATTGCAAAACGAAAAATAGGCAAATGGGTGTACGACAAATATCCCTTTTAATAAATAAAAGTATAGGAACATTACAAGAATTAAGTAAGGAAGCGACCTTTGATAAATTTCGCTAGTTTTTTTAACTGTTAAAATTAGCGAAGGAAATAGAAAGCAATCCTTGGACTGCTAAGTAACAAAAGAGAGAATAGGCTTTTTCCTTTGATAAGGAAAGTACAAAGAACAAAACTATCAGGGCTTGGGTTGTGCGGCAATTTTATCAGTAAAAAAACAAGAAATTTATCAGAAGTCTTGATTTTTTGTTTCTTTTTGATCAAGCAAAAAGAAAAAGTTAAAAGCCTCGCTGTTCCAGATAGCTATGATGAAAAATAGTAAAAGGAAAATTTGTCGTACACCCTAGACAAGTGTTTTTTATTTATTGACAATTCCTAAGCAGCTTTTGATATCCAAGATGAAAACAACAAAAGAAGAATATCAATTTATTGAAAAAAATAAACAGAAATCGCTGTCAGAGATTGCTTTACTGCTTGGAAAATATCCCTCACTGAATAAAGAATTTATTATCAATCAAATTAATGGCATTCAAAAGGCTACAAATAAATTACCTGAATTTGCGAGCAAAAAAGAAATTGTTTACCCTTCGCCCCTTTCGTTAGAGCAATGTTCGAGTGAAGTTGCTGCCATTTTTAAAAGCAATTTAGTAAGCGGTATTTCATTGCTCGATTTAACAGGTGGCTTAGGCGTTGATGCTTATTTTTTTTCAAAAAAGTTTAAAGAAATTACTTATGTTGAGCAACAAGAATCACTTTTTGAAATTGCAACAGCTAATTTCAACGTATTGAAAGCCAATATAACTGCGATTTGTTCTTCTGCCGAAAATTTTTTAGCAACTAACCAAGAGCAATTTGATGTAATATACATAGACCCAGCAAGGCGAAATCAATCGCAAAAAGTGTTTCAATTGGAAGATTGCTCACCACCTGTATTGGAAATGCTTCCCAAACTTTTTACTATTTCCAGCACCGTTTTAATTAAAACATCACCCATGTTGGATATAAAAAAGGCAATACAACAATTAAAATGTGTTGAAAGGGTATTTGTTTTCTCCATAAAAAATGAATGTAAGGAAGTGTTGTATTTACTTCAAAAAAACGCAACTGACATTTTAGAAATTAGCACAATAAATATATCAGAATCCGAGCAGCATTTTAATTTCAATTTTTCTGACGAAGAAAATTTATCTGTTCGTTTTTCTGATCCTCAAAGTTATCTTTATGAACCCAATGCGTCTATTTTAAAAGCAGGAGGATTTAAGTCAATCGCAAACACATTTTCTTTAAGTAAAATTGCTTCTAACTCACATCTTTACACTTCCAAAAAACACATTTCTAACTTTCCTGGAAGGAGTTTTAAAATAAATAATGTGCTACCCTATCAAGCCAATCAATTTAAACTTCTTGGAATTACAAAAGCGAATGTTTCTTGTCGAAATTTTAAAGAAAATGTTGAAACTGTTCGTAAAAAACTAAAATTGAAAGATGGAGGTAATATATTTATCTTTGCAACAACAACTATTGAAAACAAACCTATTTTGTGTATAGCTGAAAAAGTTGATTTATAGTAAACACAACATGATAAGTATTATTAATTATAACGCAGGAAACATTAAATCCATTCAAAATATGCTGAAAAGGATAGGTGTGAAATCTACAATATGCTCAACAGCCGAAGAAATTGAGCAAGCGGATAAGTTAATATTACCAGGGGTTGGACATTATGACCATGGAATGAAAAATTTACATCAATCAGGATTAATAGAAATATTGAATAAAAAAGTGCTAAAAGATAAAATTCCTTTGTTAGGAATTTGTTTAGGAGCTCAATTATTAGGAAATAAAAGTGAAGAAGGAATTGAAAAAGGATTAGGATGGATAGATATGGAGGTGGTTAAATTTGATAAAAAGAAACTTTCGTCTAACCTAAAAATTCCACACATGAGTTGGAATGAAATTAAAATAAATAAGTATTCAGCTTTGTTAGAAGGATTAGATGACGAAAATAGGTTCTATTTTGTACATTCTTTCCATATGCAACCAAACGATAAAACAGACATTTTAACCACTACTAATTATGGGTATGATTTCACTTCGGCAGTTGAAAAAGACAACATTTATGGTGTACAATTTCATCCAGAAAAAAGCCATAAGTTTGGAATGCAGTTATTAACCAACTTTTCTAACATCTAAAAATGAGACGAATAAGAGTAATTCCTGTATTAACACTTCAAAACGAAAAGTTAGTTAAAACCATACGGTTTAAAAATCCAACTTATATTGGCGATCCTATTAATGCTGTTAAAATTTTTAATGAGAAAGAAGTTGATGAAATTGTAATTTTAGACATTACCGCCACAAAAGAAAAAAGACAACCTAATTATAAAAAAATTGAAGAAATTGCTGAAGAAACTTTTATGCCTTTTGCTTATGGTGGAGGAATTACAACTCTAAATCAAATAGAACATCTTTTTAAGTTGGGTATTGAAAAAGTGGTTATCAATTCTGCATTGGCAACTCAATTAAATTTATTACGAGAAGCTTCTAACATTTTTGGTTCACAAAGTATTGTTGCCTCTGTTGATGTGAAGAAAAATTGGTTAGGGAAATTAACTGCTTATACAAATTCAGGTAGTGATAAAATAAATCTTCCTCTTTTTGAATATGTGAAAAAGTTAGAAGAAAATGGTGCTGGCGAGCTTTTTATCAACTCCATAGATTTAGATGGAACGTATTTAGGATATGACAATGCTCTGATTAAAAATATTTCCGAATTGGTAGATATTCCTATTATAGCCTGTGGAGGGGCAAGTAAAGTTGCTGATTTTTATGAAGTTATGCAATATGGAGCAAGTGCCGTTGCTGCTGGAAGTTTGTTTGTGTATCAAGGTGCTCAAAAAGGAATTCTAATTAATTATCCTACCCAAGAAAAACTCGCTACGGAAGTATATTCGAAATTATAGTTTTTGAATTGCGATTAATTTTTTATACACCGAACTTGTCGGACTTTCAAGCAATTCTTTGTGAGTACCTTGTTCTACAATTTCTCCATTATTTATTACCACAATTTCATCGGCATTTTGTATGGTACTTAAACGGTGAGCTACAACAACAGATGTTCGGTTCTTCATAAGTTGATTTAAGGCTTCCTGAACCAATTGTTCAGATTCTGTGTCTAAGGCAGAAGTAGCTTCATCTAACAGCATGATGGGAATGTTTTGATTTCCTGATGGAGGTGCTAAGGAAGCGAAGGGATTAGTTTCAATTTGATTTTCGACTGCACTAATCCATTCCAAAAGTTTTGCATCAAAGACATTCCTTGATATTTCTTTGCCAATAATAGAACTTGTACCAAATTCTAAGGTCAATGCTTTTACAATAAGCTCTCTAACCTGTGATGAAATCTTAGGCTTGTTTTTGGCTTCATAAAATTTGTCAATTTTTGTTGATGCCTGGTCAATTAAAACATTAATATTTAAAGGTTTAATCTCACCAAGTTTTACATTGCCAATATCTTCGGCTTTTAATAGTTTTTCATCAACGTTTCCAATTACTATCAATTCGTATTGATAAGCGTTTGGTGAATGTGTTTCAAGCTCTTCACACCATTTTTTTGCAGCTGAATGACGAATTATATTTTCGGAGGATTTTACTTGGCACAGTTTTACAGCATTATTGTCATACTTCCACCTAATATCTACTTTTTCTGATTCATCTAATGGTTCAAGTGTTACTGATGTCCAAAGATTATCTGTTTCAAGTGAATCTAATACACAAATAATTGTTTGTATTAAATAACCTCTTATTCCTGCATTTCCTCCCATATTTTTAAAATTATTTATTCCTATTTAGTGTCTGTCTATAAAGTCCAATTTTTTTCAATTTTTTCCTTTTGGAATTTTATTCCAGCCAGTTATTTAGGGCTAATTTCTGTAATTTTTTTCTATTAGTCCATTTTTTTTGTTTTTATCATTT
>JAHYJH010000229.1 GCA_019429185.1 Vicingaceae bacterium | reverse complement strand
GCCTATACGAAACGGAAGAAAAAATAAAAGAGATGTAGATAAATATAGGCAAAGAACAAAACCTAAACAATTTAAAAATAAAAGACTATTTCTATGAAAAACAAATGGTTACACCTTAACTTAATGACATTGCACCCTAATCCCTAAAGGGAATCCGCCCATGCGTGGTAGCGTTAGGGGTAGCGAAGACAAATAACAATGTATAAATAAGCAACTTTTTTACCCAACCCTTTAAAAATTGTTACGTCTTTGTTATTGAGAAATATAAAACAATTAATTTAAAATTTTATTGAGAATTAAAAACCAGGATTGAAATTTATGAGTACTGAAAAATTGATAGCTACAATAATGGAGAATACGGATTTATACACCAAAAACGAATTGAAAAATTACGCTTAATATTAGAAGTGGTTCGGGTGATATACTTTCTTTGCAAGTTGTAGATGTTTTGGGAAGAATATTGATTAGTTGATTAGTGAACAATATTATAACATAACAAAAAGGCTGACTACTATAGTTATCAGCACCTCACATTTAACCACAGGCTCTTATATTGTTAAAGCAAGCAACCGAAAAGGCAACTTTACTACTTTACTAAAAAAGAATTTATTAAAAATTAAGGAAAACGCTTGTAAATATCCTTACGATGATCAAAAACAGAAAAAACTACTACCTTTTTCAAAATTTTAACCCCTATACGATAATTACCAACTCGTATTCTGAAATATTCTGTATAGCCCACCAACTTTTTAATGTTTTTAATTTCAGTTATATTGTTAGCTTTAGCTACATTGTCAATAACATTATTAAGCTGTTTCGCCAAATTGTTATTCTTGGAAAGAGAATGAAACTCTTTTTTGAACCGCTTCGTAAACTCGATTTCCATTACTTTTTTTCAGTACCGGATTTTAATTTATTTAAAAAAGCTGATTTTTCTTTTTCAGAAAGCATTCCTCCTTTAATTCCTTCTTCAATCTGTGCAGCAAATAAGGAATCGGATAATATTTTATTATCAACAATATTCATTTTTTCACCTAAAAGTTTAGCAAGTGAAACCAGTAAATCAAAACTTGCTTTAGATTTTGGGGTAATTACAATCGTATTCATTTGTAGATAGTTAATTATTCGTTCTTTTTTATTGTTAATTAATGTACTTATGAGCTCGCTTCGCTCGTAACCAATGGATTTTTTATTTCATCCAATTGTTTCTCAAACTGGTTGCTAAAAACAAGTTTCATTCAAGATTTAATTTTTTCAACACCGTTTTCGTTTCAGCTTTCCCACTTTTTTGAGCATCATTCATTAATTTTAACAGCACCTTATCTTCCTTTTCTTCTAATACATCTTCTGTAAGAAAAGAAATTGCACCATCTTTTTTACGAGATTTAAATTCTTTAAGTAATTGCAATAGAAGTTTTCCACTTGGAAAGGCATCGTTAATGAGTACTAATTGTTGCATAATTTTAAAATTCCTTACAAAGGTACGAAAAATATTTGTTAAGCTAAAAACAATAAAAAACAATTGTCTGTATTCAGTCTTCAAGCCCCTCAACTCCCTCCCTCCCTTTGGGAGGGATTGGGTGGGATAAACTTTTTTAACTTTTTTACCCAACCATTTAAAAATCGTTACGTCTTTGTTATGGAAAGGTTAAATTTTAAGTGTTAAATTTTAAATAAAAACCGTCATTGAATGAAAAATTAATAACCAACACTAAAAAACATAAAGCTGAAAAGCCCTCGCACACCCTAATC
>JAHYJH010000106.1 GCA_019429185.1 Vicingaceae bacterium | reverse complement strand
AATTCTAAAACTTAAACCCTTATTTTATTGGGATATTTAAGATTAATAGGATTAAATCAGTTTTTTAAAGGTCTTTTTTGACTGAATTTAACATTTTTTTAACTTATGACCTGCAACTTGGGTTAAGCTGATATTTTGCCCCACTTACCCATCTTTTACCCCATTATTGCCCCACTTGCCCCACTATTGCCCCACTGATTCTATAAAAAATATTTGAACCAGATGTTACTTTTCTGTCAAATAAGGTAAATTTTTCGACTAATTCCGTTAGTTCAGTTGTTGCAGTTCTTTTAGAGACATCATTCAACTTCTGATAATCACTATTTGTAATTTTCCCTTTTGCAAACAAAACAGCTTTTATTTGTCTATCGTTCAGGTTTGATAATTTAACAGACATTTGAATATTTAACGGAAATTTATCGGAAAAAAAGAGTGTTTAACGGAAATTTATCGGAAACACATACTTTGTTGACTTTTTATCGCCCAATTTAATCAGCAGATTTTTCTGCACAAGTTCGGTCAAGTCATACCGGGCGGTTCTATCCGTCACATTGAATCGCTTCATATATTCTGAACTAAGCACTTCACCTTTTGTCTTAAAATATAATAAAGCATCCAATTGTCTTTCGTTCAATTCTAATTCACTTAAATATTTTTCATTGTAAATATCCTTTCTAAACTCAACGGAAATATCGCTTGAATCGTAAGTAAAAACTGGTTCAGGAATTCCTGCTTTTTTACATTCGTTGATGATTTTAATCGTTCCTCGTCCCCAAGATTCAATGTAACCACTGCGAAATAAAGCGTTTGCAATGTCGGGGTTATATGGTCTTGAAGCGTGTTTTTCCAATAGATTTTTAACAGTCCAACTTTCGGGCAATTGACCTTCGTTCCAAATAATAATTTTGTCGCTATAAACGCTTATTTGAATAGGAACACCGCCCGAATAATCTTTATGTGCAATGGCATTTAACAAGGCTTCACGAACTGCATCTTTTGGGTATTCATACGTTTCAACTCTATTGATTCCTTCGTAACTAATTGGAGCTTTAATGTATTTGGTAAAAAGCAAATCCATTGTTTTCTCAATCTGCTCAAACAGGTTGCCGTGTATTTCATCTTGAAATTTCAAATCATCATCCGTTTCAAAATAGCCGATTTTGATATAAGAACCCGTTACAAAATTTTCAGGGTTTGGATGAAATAGTAGAATTGCAGCACGTTTTAAAAAGTCATTCTCTTTTAGCTGTAAATTTTCAAGTAAATGTTCGTTGCTGTCAGTTAAGCTGTCTTCGTTAATACGTTGGCTTTTAAAGGCACGTTTGCGGAAAAACTCAAATGTTTCTTGTTTTAAATCTTTGGCTGAAACCTTTGGAACAGGCACACCATCCCAACGCTTTCCTTTTTTCTGCAATAAAAATTTATCTAAAGCTGTTCCTTTCAATTCTTGTTTGGTGCTGCCGCTTCGGTAGTGGTATTGTCCTTTGTAATTAACAGGGTAGGGATAAGCTTCAACAACAATTTCTATAAAATCGCCTTGTTTGCTTTGGTGTAAATTCACATCTACCAAAATGCCTAAGGTATCTTTTACCTTGTTGGGAATTTCTTCCAGTAACTTTTTTGCATCGGCAACGCCAATCACATTACCTGCATCGTCTTTACCGATGCACAGATTACCACCTTTGGCATTGGCAAAACCGCATATCCATTTCAGATACTCGTCTCGCCAACTGCTTTTATATTCTATGTTTTGGGTTTCGGGCATTGTCTGTACTATGATTGTGATTGATTTTAGATTGGCTCATTATCCTTTTGAATTGTTATCACTTATTAAATGCATATCAAATGTAAATTTTCGTGTCTCAGTGTTTTTATTGTTGAGGACTGCTGTTTTCAAAATTTCTTTAAGATTTCCTTTTCCATTTCCCAAAGCATCAACTAATTTATCCCACGATCTTATATCTATAAAAAAAAGGTTTTGAGGAGGAATAATAAGTTTATAGTTTTTTTCTTTTATATAGGTTTCGATGTGATTTTTAAGAAATTCATCCCAAATATCAGTTCCGTCAGAAAAATAAAATGGTTGATAAGTAAAAATGATTCCGAATGATTCTCTATTTAAACTGAGAATGTTTGCAGTTGATATTATTTGTTGATATGCTTTTGAAATTAACTCGAGATTGTTTTTTAATATTGAGACAGTAGGGTTAACTTGAGCAAGTGGTTTTAGTTGTATTGCTTTACATTCCGCAAATAAATAATCGTCTATAATATAATCGCAAATCTCTGCATTGGGAAAAGTATTTTTCAAATCCTTTTCTCTTTTATGTTGAATACTTAATGCTGACAGGCCAATTGCAAAATAATCCTCAAAACGATTGTCAAAATATCTTCTTGTATTTTCATTTTCTAAATCTAACAAATATTCAAATAAATATTCGTGAATAGTTCTTACAAAAATGTCTTTATGTATAAAAAAATATTTTTCATTAAATTCAATAAATGGGTATTTAACAAGAAAATCTGGTCTGAATGAATAATACTCTTCTGTTTTGAAGGATAGTTGTTTCTTATGTGTTATTATTTCTTGATTTCCACCACTATGTTTTAAAGAAAGAAGATCGATAAAAGAGAACAGTTCTTTAAATAAATGCTCTTGTTCTTTAGGTGGTAATAATGATTCAAATCCTTTTTCATCAATCCATACCCATATTTTAAACAATAATTTTAAGAAAGTATGAATAGAAAAATTTGTTTGCTTTTTAAATGCTTGATTAAATTCAGAAAAAGAAAATAAATAATCTTGCCTACTAAAATCCTTTAGTGTTAAATTATTTTTAAATGGGAATTGCTGATAAGCAAGAATATGAAATATTTTTTTTGTATTGTGCTTTTTAAAATTAGCCAAAGGATGCCCATCCATTAATTGAAATATAGCATTGCATATTTTATTAAAATCCGTTTCATTTGCTATGGTTTTATTAGAAGTATTGTCTGCAAAGGCATAAGCCCATTCTAAATAGGTAGATATTGTCCATGAGTTAGGATTAGCGTAGGTAGCACTTTTTGTATAATTTAATCCTCTCTCAATTAATGAATCAAGAGTAAATTTTGAATAATTAGATTTTATTTCTTCAATATTCATCATTTCCCCTCCACAATTTTTATTTCTTCTTCGGTTAACTCGTAAAGCTGGTAAACCAATTGGTCTATTTGGTTTTCTATAACAGAAATATCAGCTTCGGGATTTTGTTGTTTTTTTTCTAAAATATGGTTTACATAATAAATTAATTTAGAATTATTAAAAATAGGTATTGGATATTTTTCTAAGGCATATTTATTAAATTGAAAACCTTTATCTCCTAATGTTACACTTGAAAATAAATTTTTATAAGACCACTGAAATAGTTTAGAGTTGAAAATTGATATAAAAAATTTTGAGTCTGGACTTATCAATATAAAACTTGTTTTTTCTGCATAAAATTTTGATTTATCATAGTAAAAAGATGATTGCAATGTTGTTTCAGGATAAACAATTTTTTCTTTTTCAAATTCATTTAAATAACTACAAGCCCTTAATTCCCACCAATAATCACCCATATCTAATCTTTTTTTTGCTTTTTCAGCATAAGGAGTTAAATAGTTGGCAATAGCTGGTAATTTTCTTTTGAACCATTCCCACGCTTCATCATACTCGTAATAACCGTACCTTGGTGTTGGCTCTTCAACTTTATTTGTTACTTCTTCATTTTTACTTTTTATTGTAAATCCTTTAGGTATGTTAATTAACCACAAATCAGCAAATTCAGCTTTATATCGTTTTATATCCCTTCCTCTTAATATCGGTTTTATAAAAGCTGCACTTTTCGAATCTTCAGCTATTAATTCATCTTTTTTCTTTCCGTCTATGATAAATGCTTCATTTAAACCAGTTTTTAGTCCATAGTAAATATTTACATCCCATTCTTTAAGAGGTTTTCCTATACTTTCAATTTTGTTTTTAATGCTTTGTTCTATGTCAGAAGAAATTGTCCAACTTTCATCTATTTTTGGTGCTATTGTTAAAATTTTATCTTTAAAAATAGTTATATTTGAAATATTCTTTTCTTTACTTATATCTAATGCAGTAATAGGGTTTTTATACGTTGCTTTTTGGAATAATAGCAAACTAGAATCTACGGTAGCTTCTTCAAAAACACCACTTCCTAAATCAATCAACAAAAGGGGCTGTGTGAAATTTAAAAAATAATTTCTTATACTTTTACCATATCCTGCCCTCATCCATTTATTAGAAGTTATGTAACCCAATAAACCGTTTTCTTTTAAGATATCATTGCCTTTTTCATAAAAGAGTGCGTATATATCGCCTGTTTTTTCGTAGGTTTTATAGTTAAATTGTTTTAACTGTTCAGACACTTCTTTCATAGCTTGCAGTTGGATATATGGCGGATTCCCAATTACCACATCAAAACCAATAAAATCACCATCATCATTCAGCACTTCTGGAAATTCAAAACGCCATTCAAAAGCATTTTCAAAAATCTTATTGGCTTTTATTGCCTCAATTTCGGTTTCTAACTTTCTAGTTTCTTCGGTGAGCTTTGCTACTTTCTTGTTCCAATCAGCTTTTTCCTTTTTGCTCATTTCAAAAAGTTGATGCTGATTGGTTAGTTGAAACAAGTCGCCTTGCAGTTTCCTTAGTTTCTTTACTTTGGGGTCATTCAACGAAATTTCGCTTCTGAAATCCGATTTAATGTCGGCAATCAGGCGTTCCATTTCCCTTTTTTGTTCCTTGCTCTGTGCGTTTCGGTAAGTATCAACGGCAATTCGGTAACTGTCAATTGTCCACTTGCTTTTTGTAAGGGCTTTTTTTATGTCAGCATCAATGGCAAAACGGCTCACCAAAGAGTTTCCACATTTAATGTTGATGTCAATGTTTGGGAGGGTTTCTAATGTTCTCAGACCTTGAAGGTTTTCAAAACCTTCAAGGTCTTGTTTATAATAAGCGTTTTTCAACAATTCAATCCACAAACGCAAACGGCAAATTTTTACTGAATTTGGGTTAATGTCCACTCCAAAAAGACAATTTTCAATAAGGATTTGCTTTTCGTGGAAAAGCGTTTCTTGTATGCGTTGGCTTTCTTTGCTGTTGGGATTGTATTCAAACAATTCACCTTCTTCGTCTGTTACAATCAGTTCGTCATTTACTACTTCAACCTGATATTCTTTTAATCGCTTTCCTGTGCGGTCTTGCAATATTTTCAAGTCGTTTTTTACGGCAATCATTTCATTGAGAGCCGAAACCAAAAAGTGTCCTGAACCCACGGCAGGGTCGCAAATTTTGATGCTGTTTACAATTTCGTTGGCTTCTTTTCGGTCTTCAATTTTGTCGTAAAGTGCTTCAAGCGTTGTGCAATTCCATTTTTTGGTTTCGTTGAATTTCTGCACAACAGCTTTGCGAATGGTTTCACGACACATATACATTGTGATGAAACCGGGCGTAAAAAATGAACCGTCTTTGTAGCCGTTTATTTTTTCGAAAATCAATCCGAGTACCGAAGCATTAATCAGCGTTTTGTTGTCTTCCTGAATTTCTTCTGAACCTTCACTGCTAAAATCGTAAGCGTTCAAAAACTCAAAAAGGTATTCAAGCGTAGATAAATTTCCTGTTCGCTTTTTGCCCTGTTCGTTTTTCAGAACCGTTGAAGAAATGATAGGAATAGTTTTATCATCTCGTAAATTACTTATAAAAAGCGTAGTATGTTCAATGTCTGTTGGCTCAAAAAGCGATGAATTGAGATAAGGAACTTTCTCGAAAAGTAGTTTTACATCTTCGTTTCGTTCTTCGTATTTTCTCGCCAACACCTGAAAAAACAAACTGTTCAGGTCATCATAGTTTTTTATTTTATCAAGATTAAGGAACGAATACGATTTGTCACCTTTGTGATAAGAAATTAATTGAGCTTCCAACAACTTCAAAAACAAAATACGGTTTATCCATGTAATGGAAAGTTCAAGGGCAACATTAAAAAGCCTTTCCTGATGCGTGTTTCCGAATTGAGTGGGTTTGTCTAAACGGTTAATTTTATCTAAGCTGTCTAACTGAATAATGGCATCTTCAAGGAATGTTCCTGAATTACGCTCATTTTCTTTGTTTCGCTCAATCAGTTTTTTGCTTCCTTCTTTGGTTTCTGTTAAGCCGATAATATGTAACAATTCGCTGTAAAATCGTTTGTCAAGGCTGTTGCTATCGTTGGTGAATGGAAGTTTCAACAAATGCTCAGGCGATAAGAGTTTAAAAAGTGCTATCAGTGAATTGTCGTCCGCTTTGTCCGTGTTGCGAAGCGGTTTTTGATAATCCTGAATGTTGAAGTATGTAAATTCAAGCCCACCCCCAACCCCTCCCGAAGGGAGGGGAGCTAAGATTTGGTCAATAAACGGCTCGGCAATTTGTTTGTAGAAAAAATCGGTTTTGGTGTCTGCCAATCGTCCACCTTCAAAGTCGTTGAATTGTTTTACAAGGTTTTTGTTTTGGGCAAAAAGTCTGTCGAATAGGGTAGCGTCAAAAATAAACCATTCGTTGATGTTGGTTGCTACCAAATATTTTACTTCAAGATTTTTATGTGTTATTCTTTCTCGTAAATAATAAAGCACCAATTCCTGAAATGCTTTTGCATTCAGTTTTTTGGTTGTAATCATCTCGGCTTTGTTGGTCGGCTTTTTCGCTTCGAGGATTACGCCAACTGTCGAATTTGCATTTTGTCCGTTGTGAATAACAAGGTCGTTTCGACCTTTGGTATTTATAAAATGGTTTTGTTTGTAATAAGTGTCTTTGAGAAAGTCGGAAACCAAGTTTTTATGAAACTCTTCACTTTCAGTATCATTTGTCCTGTCGAGTAAAGTAATGAGATTGGTCTTGAAACCTTCAATTTCAGCCCTGTTCGGTTTTACTTTTAAAAAGGCTTTGTTCAGTGCCTTTTTGGGTTTCAATGCTTTTAAATCCATCTACAAAATTATCTTTTTTCAGTCGGTTAAGTTAAGTTTTTATTCTCTTATTAAAAAAAAGTGCATTAGGAATTTTTTTTAACACCCATTAAAAAACAACACTTTCTACACTAAGAACTAGTGGATTAAGTACTTCTATTGCTTGATGAATGGCTGTAACATTTTCAAAAACCAACGAAAGTTTATTGTTTTTCTCTTTCATTTTACAGGCTCTTGGGTGTTGTTGAACAAATTGAAGTACGTGCGTAAATCGAGCTGATTGATAGTAAGGAGATTGTTGGTTTTGAACAAAATAGCCAATTAATTTATGTTGTTTTAGTACTAACTTTTCAAAGCCAATGTTTTTAGCTAACCAACGCAACTGAATAATTTTAAACAGATGCTCTGTTGCCAACGGTATTTTTCCAAACCGATCAATGAGTTGGTTGCGATAATTTGTTAACGCTTCTTCATTCTCAATTTCATCTAATTCTTTGTAAATTACCAATCGCTCGGCAATATTGGTAATGTAATCATCAGGAATTAGTACTTCAAAATCGGTTTCAATTTGACAATCGGTTATAAACGATTTGTTTTTTAATTCATCGGCATATAATGCAGCAAAATCATTTTCTTTTAATTCTTCAATGGCTTCTTGCAATATTTTTTGATACACATCAAAGCCTATTTCCGAAATAAATCCACTTTGCTCGGCTCCTAATAAATTTCCTGCTCCACGAATATCTAAATCGCGCATCGCAATTTGAAATCCACTTCCTAAATCAGAAAATTGTTCTATTGCCGTAAGTCTTTTTCGAGCTTCCATAGAAAGTGTGTGCATAGGCGGAGCCAATAAATAGCAAAATGCTTTTTTATTTGATCGACCTACCCTGCCTCGCATTTGGTGTAGATCGCTTAAACCAAAATGATGTGCGTTGATAATAATGATGGTGTTTGCATTTGGAATGTCTAATCCAGATTCAATGATTGTGGTTGCAATTAATACATCATATTGTCCATCAACAAAAGCAGCCATTTTTTGTTCCAATTCCGTTCCTTTCATTTGTCCGTGTGCTGTTAAAACACTAACATCAGGACATAAACGCTGCACCATTCCTGCCACTTCTTTTATGTTTTCAACACGATTGTTCACGATAAAAACTTGTCCTCCTCGGGCAGTTTCATAAATTATAGCATCTCTAATGGCTTCTTCGCTAAAGGTTTGCAGTTTAGTTTCTACTGGTTGTCTGTTTGGAGGTGGCGTATTAATGTTTGATAAATCGCGAGCTGCCATTAACGAAAAGTGCAAGGTTCGAGGAATGGGAGTTGCTGTTAGTGTAAGCGTATCTACGTTGGTTTTGATGGTTTTTAACTTGTCTTTTATAGAAACGCCAAATTTTTGTTCTTCATCAATAATAAGCAATCCTAAGTCCTTAAATTTAACATCATTACCAACAATGCGGTGTGTGCCTATTAAAATATCAATTTTTCCGGAAGCCAAATTTGCAAGTGTTTCTTTTTGTTGCTTGAGGGTTTTAAATCGGTTGATGTAATCTACTTTACAAGGAAAATCGGCTAATCGTTCTTTAAAAGTTTTATAATGTTGCAGGGCTAAAATAGTGGTTGGAACAAGAATAGCAACTTGTTTGCTGTCATTAACGGCTTTAAAAGCAGCACGAATGGCTATTTCGGTTTTCCCAAAGCCAACATCGCCACAAATTAGCCTGTCCATAGGATAATCAGCTTCCATATCTTTTTTTACATCAATAGTTGCTTTGAGTTGGTCGGGCGTATCTTCATAAATAAAAGAAGCCTCCAATTCGTTTTGCAAATAGGTATCGGGCATAAATTGAAACCCTTTTTTTGCTTTTCGTTCGGCATAGAGTTTAATCAAATCAAACGCTACTTCTTTAATTTTTGATTTAGTTTTTTGCTTGGCATTTTGCCATTGTGGAGAACCTAATTTGTTGATAGTTGGAGGAATACCATCTTTGCCAACAAACTTAGAAATTTTATGCAACGAATGAATGCTCACATACAACAAATCATTGTTGGCATAAACAATACGAATGGCTTCTTGTTTTTTGCCTTGCACATCAATTTTTTCTAACCCAGAAAATCGTCCAACACCATGGTCGATGTGTGTAATGAAATCGCCAGGAGTTAATCCGTGAATTTCTTTTAACGTAAGGCTTTCGCTTTTCTTTTTATAGCTGTCTTTTAAATTGAATCGCTGATAACGATTAAAAATTTGATGGTCGGTATAACACGCAATTTTATTATCTTCATCAATAAAACCCTCGTGAACAGTAAGTAAGATAGGTGTTACTTCTAGTTTTTTTCTAATGTCTTCAAAAATAGCAGTAAGACGTTCAATTTGTTTTAGGCTATCGGCTAATAAAAGTGTGTTATAATTTTCTTCTTTTTTGGCGATTAAATCTTGATGAAGCAGCTCAAAATTTTTATTAAAACTGGGTTGTGTTTTCTGATTAAGTAAGATGGTTAAATCTGCCAAAAGGAAAAATTGATTCCCAAATTCTATGGTATTTTTAATGGTAATTTCTTCAATAAACAATGCTTTTTGCAAAAATAATTCTTGCGGTTCTAGGTGATTTAAAGGCGAGTTTTCTATCGCTTTTTTTGCAGCAGTTGCTTTTTCAAAGTCGGTTTCAAGTTGATGAGCGGTAAGGACAATATCTTTTAACCAAACCAACGTATTTGTAGGTAAAAACGACAAAAATGAAATCCGCATTTCTTCGAGCAAAGTGTTTTGAACATTGGGAAGAATGTTAATTTGTGTGTGATTTTTTAGGCTCAACTGCGTAACAGGGTCAAAACTTCTGATGGATTCTACTTCATCGCCAAAAAAGGCAATACGGTAAGGATTTTCGTTTGAAAAGGAAAAAACATCAACAATTCCACCTCTCACCGAAAATTGTCCTGGTTCAACCACAAAATCAACACGTTCAAAATGATATTCGTTGAGCATTTCCATTAAAAAATCGAGCGAAATTTCTTCTTCTACTTTTAATTTAAGTGTGTTTTTTTGTAGTATTTTTTTTGTAACTACTTTTTCGGATAAAGCAGCTGGATAGGTAACCACAATTTTGTTGTTGGTTGATTTGCTTAATGCACTTAGCACTTCAGCTCGCATTAAAATATTAGAATTATCAGTCTGTTCAACTTGATACGGATTTCGGTAAGAATTAGGAAAAAACAACACCTTATCTTCGCCAATAATACGCTCCAAATCATTAAAAAAATAAGCTGCTTCTTCTTTATCGTTTAAGATAATTAGTTGATTAAGCGGTAGTTTTTGCACAACTCCATTCAAATAAAAAGCAGCAGCAGAGCCAATTACTCCTTTTATATGGATGTGCGAAAGTGCATTTTCTTGAAACTGCTTACAAATTTGTTGCGTAGCAGGAGCATTCGTATAAACCGCTTTTAATTCGGAACTATTCATTAAGGCAAAATTAAGTTTTTTTATTAGCTCTTATTTTAATGACTACAAGAAATCTTCATCCGCTAATTCATAGAACTCATCTTAAAATTAAACCATAAAATATGTAAATGATATGACTAAACAAGTAGTTATATCGAAAAATTGTAACACAATACTAATTTTACCGTATATTTACTTTCTTTATATAAGTAAAACTACTTAGTTATGAATAAAATTATACTTACTTTTTGCAAGAAAACTCCCAAATACTTCGTTATTCTCATTTTTGATTCAGTCGTTTACACAAGTAAACTCCTTAGAATCAAAAATATCGAAAGCCTCGTCATTGAAAGTTTCTTATCAAAGACGTTAAAAAAGGTAGTTTTCTTGCAGGTACTACTTACTTTTTTGTCGGTTTTCACTATCTATTCTTCTTTTGGACAAGCTATACAAATTGGAACAGGAACAACAGTTAATGCAATTACAGAGGCATCTCCAGTAAATACTTATTATAGAAGACAAGTTGCACAGTTTGTTTATACTCGTGCAGAGTTAAATGCAGCAGGAATTACAGGTGCAAATACACTAACCCAATTGGGTTTTTTCATAGAAAATAATCCGTTATTTAATATCCCGGGATATACGATAAAAATAAAAAACACCAACAGAAACAATGTTGCTACAAACTTAGGAACTACAGGATGGACAGTAGTTAAAAATGCGTTTACCTATTCTCCTGATCCGTTACGAGATTTTGATATGATAGTATTTGATACGCCTTTTAATTGGAATGGAACTCAAAATATTGGCATTGAAATTTGTTGGTCGCAAGTGCAACCTTCATGGGATGCTTCAGGGCAATGCAGAGTTTTTAATTCTAACAGAGGATATCGATTTACACAAGATGATAATGGAGGTAGTATTTGCGGCACAACCCCAACCAATAGAGTGAATTACAAACCTCAAATTCAGTTTGTTTTTAAATCTACAACTACTTGGAATGATTCCGTTAGCACCGACTGGTTTAACCCAAACAATTGGGATGCAAAAGTGCCAACTGCTGAAATGAATGCTCTAATTCCTGCTGGAACACCAAATGCACCAAGTATAAATGCTGCTGGAGCTATTGCAAAAAATATTACGATAGATGCAGGAGCTACATTAACACTTGTCGGTACATCAAACATAGATGTTTATGGTGATTTTAGTAATAACGGAACTTTTGTTGCCAACTCAGGAAATGTAACATTAAAAGGAGAAAATATTAATAACATTAATGGAAGTACTAATCAGGATATGTTTGATTTAACCATAGATAATGTAAATGGTGCAATTATTAATTCGGGTAGTATTGATTTGCGTGGGGCATTAAAAGTAGGGATAGCAACAGGAAATTTTAACACGAATAATGCGTTAACACTTATCTCTGATGCAAATGGAACTGCGAGAATAGATGAGTTAACCACAAAATGCAAATATACATTAAATATGTCCGATGTTTATGGAGATAGCTGGAATGGTGGTTTTATTACAGCTTATATTGACAATGTGGTTGTTGGTGATTTTTTTGCAAAAAGAGCCAATTCATTAAGTGATATTTATGTGCCAGCAGGTTCTGTTCTTCGTTTGCAATATACTGCTGGACTATATGAAAATGAAAATTCATATACACTTTCGTTAAATGGTAGTGTTATATTTAGTAATGGACCAACTCCAACGGTTGGAACAACTGTTTTTAGTACAACTGCTACTTGCTCATTCTTTAATCCCATTTCAGGAAATATTACGATGCAACGCTACATTGATGCTGGTGCTACCAATTGGCGTTTTGTTACCTCTGCTGTTACTGGTGGAACATTGGCTGATTTAAGTAGGGTTTGCTGAGAAAGTCATTTTAATTACTTAATTAACACTTATTCAGTTAATTATGTTAATAACTTGAGGGTATTAAACTGGGGTAAATGCAAGGTTTTCTTTAATTTTAAAGAAAAAAGTTTG
>JAHYJH010000105.1 GCA_019429185.1 Vicingaceae bacterium | reverse complement strand
TTCATCAAAAGTATAATGACCTATTCCAGTAACATCATAATCAGTACCAACAACTGCAGTAAGGTGATATGCAAAAATATCATCATCTGCTTTAATAATTCCAGAGCCGTCATTGATAGACCACATTCCAAAACCAAGTGTTGTACTCATACATTCTGCGTTAGTTACATGAATTAAAACCCCTTCCCATTCTTCCATGTTAGCATTTGCTGTTGTAATTGAAACAGGTGTAGGAAGAGCGTTTCCTGAGTTCAATACAGTTATGTTTGATACAAATTTTAATTCTGTTACTTTTTGTGTGGCAGAACCTAAATTAAATTCATCAACAGTCCCTGTTACCTCAACACTATCCCCGATAACTAAAGTAGAATCATTTTTTTCATAAATATAAAGTCCATTCCAAGCCGAAGCACTATCTTGAATAAAAAAAGAATGTCTGTCTGGTCCGTTTTTAACAATTCCTGTTATTACCCCTCTTGTAGTTACTACATTTCCTAATTCAGGAGAATTACCATTTGGATTGGTAGTATATTGAATGTCATATATTTTTTTAATAGTTGGTGTTGGAGGTGTTGTTACTGAAATAGCAACAGAATCGATTAATATTCCAATATTAAACGGTGCTGTTGTTGGGTCTGTGTTTCTAATAGAAATAATAAATTCAACACTGGTAGATGTTGCAGGAACAGTAACATTTTGAGTAATTAAAGTTAAATTTCCTCCAGAGGCAGCAGCAACATCAATGTATGAATTGTATGTTCCATAAGCAGCATTCGTAACATCATAATAATTTGTTCGTAATTCTCCTGAGGTTTGAGCAGCAACCCATAGTTGAATTTGGTAAGTTTCTCCAGAAGTAACCGTAACAGGTTGAGTTGTAAATCTTTTATGTGTTGTAGTAGCATTTACTAATGAAGCCATGCTGGTTCCATAAGTTGCTCCTGATGTTAGTTCAGTAACATTTGCAGAAGTAATACTAGTTGTAGAGCCCATCCAATCTGTTGGGTCGCCTGCAGCCCAAGAACTTAAGTTGCTTTGAAAAACAGTTTGCCCGAAGCTTGTGGCTACGATAAAAGCCGAAGCTAAAATTGTGTAAATTTTTTTCATGATTTTGAAGTTTTAGTTATTATTAATGGTTAATTATTTAATTATTTTAATGTTATCTACTTCCCAAGAATCCCAAGAAGCAGCAGTTCCTATAAATTGAAATGCAATATAAACATTGGGTTGAATATAAGAAGTTAAACTAAAGTTTCCAGAATTTGTCCAACTCCAACCTCCAGTAGAATATGAAAATGAACTGGTAATATCAGTCCAAGTAGCGGTGGCAGGCAAACTAACTCCATCATAATTAGTAGAAATCATTACTTTTAATGCGCTATTAGATGCAAAAGTTGCTGTTTTAAAATTTAAAACAGGAGAAAGAGAATTACTTAAATCAAAAGGTGGTGATATTAACCAAGATTCACCCACCAATTTACCACTTCCATTGGTAATATTTCCATAATAGTTTCCATTGAAACTAGCAACCGTCCATGGAATGTTTGGTATAGGATATTGAGTTGTCCAACCTCCAGAGGTTAAACTGTTATCATCAAAGTTTTTGGTAATTTCTATAGGTGCAGCACCATTCAGCGTTAGTTCATTAGGATTCCGAATTAACAACTGAAGATCAGCATTGTACTGACCACAAATTCCAATAAAACTTCCATTTCCAGCAGGCAACGTATCGCTGGCAAAATTGGCATACCCACTTGTTCTAACTTCTACTTGATCTAACGTCAAATCTTCTAAAAACCTACTTATACTTTCTTTATTTTCTGCATCAGCATAAGTTAATCCTAAATTGCGTTCTACAAATTTTACATTATCAATTTGTATTAATTTGCCTTGAAAACCTTCAATATCGGCATTCAAATCTGCAATAGTAACAACCTCTGGAGTTCTAAATTTTTGTGTAGCAATTTTAACAATGTTATTATCTGAATGAAGTGAATCGAGTTGGAGCATTTGGTTGTACTTAAAAATTTTTGCTCCTTTAATGTTTACTCGAATAGAATCGCCAATGTATAAACCTGTGGAAGAAGTAAACCGTAAATAAAGTGCTCCTGTTGCATCTTGCATATATGCTTCTTTATACAAATTGCCCGTTGTTTCATCAGCAGTTACCACTCCATAAACTGAAATATCTTCTGTAATTTTTACTGTTTCACCAGGAACATAAAGTGCTCTAACTTGTGCAATAGTATATACTGTTCCTACAGGAATGGTTCGTGGTTCAGGATTATCAAACTCTTTAGTGCAAGAGGTAAATAAAAGAGCCGAAACAAAAAGTGAAGTAGTTAGTAATTGTAATTTTTTCATTAGGTATATTTTTTATTTTTATTACAAATCGTTAATGGTAAAATCGTCAATTTCCCAAGTGCTACCATCAACATTAGTTCCTACATATTTATAAGCAAATCGCACATTAGGTTGCTTGTAACTCAACAAAGTAACATTGCCTGAAGTTATCCAAGCAAAGTTTCCTGCCGACCAAGTTGCGGAAGAACTAATGTCAACCCAAGTTGAGGTAGTAACATCTCCTGTATAATTGGTTGTTACCATTAATTTTAGTGAAGTTCCATTGAATTTATAGGCAGATTGGAAAGTTAAAACAGGATTAGCGGTTGCAGACAAATCAAAAGATGGAGAAACTAACCATGTTTCGCAAGCGATATTGGTACCCGTATAATTACTGATTTTTGTATAATAAGTAGAATTAGAACCAATATTATCAATTCCCCAATTAATATTCCCCACAACATTTTGTGTAGTCCATCCGCCAGAAGTAATACTTTGGTCTTCAAAGTTTTTTACATATAGTGGACAATTTGGACAAGCATTTTTTCTTAGTCCAGTTAGCGATAAGTCGCTCAGTTTACGAATTGTTAACTGAACATCCGAATTATATTGTGAAACAACGGCAACAAAAGAACCTTTTCCTTGTTGAATTGGAGTGCCAGCAAAACTTGCATATCCGCTTGTTCTTACAATAATTGAATTACCCAAAGTATCGGTTAAGTATCTGTTTTCGCTTGATTGATTAACAGGATCACTATAAGTACTACAAAAATCACTACACATAAACTCAACATCGTTTAACTGTATCAATTGTCCTTGATATGGAGAATAAAATCCAACCAATGCTAAATCGGTAATGGTAACTACTTTAGGAGCAATAGTATTTCCTTCGCTTTGTTTTATTAAATTTTTTTCAGGATCCACATTATCCAACTGAATCATGTCTTTGTAGCTTGAGATGATTGTTCCTTTTAAAGCAACCCTCACTTTATCTCCTTCAAAAAAAGTTTTATTACTTGATGCTTTTAGTTTTAGCAAAATACCATTGGTTTCATCTTGTAGGTATAAATTTTTGTACAAATTCCCACTTACTTCATCTGCTGTAATTATTCCATATACCGACAAATCGCTTGTAATTGTTGAATCAAAAGCAGTATAAATGTTTCGTAAAGAATCGATGGTAATGATATTCCCTAAAGGTAATTCGCTAATAGGAGGAATGTCTAGGTCTTTTTTACAACTTGTAAGAAAGATAGTTGTTGCGAATAGAATGAATAGTGTATTTTTTATTGTCATTTTCATAGTCTTGTTGAATTTAGTATTAGAATGAAAAGCTAACCATTGCAAAATAAGTTCTGCCAAGCATATAGCCTACCATTGGAGGGAATTTATCAATGTTTGTTTTGTTGTAACGTAACTGTTCAAATCCTCCTGTTTGAAAATCTTTATTATTTAATACATTGTTTATATTCAGATTGATACGGATGAAATATTGTTTTATTTTCCATGATTTTCCAGCATAGAAATTAATTGTATAATCATCACCAAGTTCGGTTTGTTCTAAAATTTGTTGCACTTGAGGATCGGTATTTACCAAGTTAGAAACAGCACTTTCAGAACGTCTGTCAGGATTTACTTGAATATAAATATCAGTGAAATAATTAAAATCAGCTCCAACAAACCAATATTTTGGCGAACGATAACGCAGCCCAATAGATGAAGCTGTTTGTGGAGAATCGCCCAGTTTATAGTTTTTTAAATAGATGGTTTTTTTCTCTTCTAATAGTTTGGTAGAATTATCTTGTATGATGGTTGCCGTTGGTCTGGAATTGTAGGTAAAATCACCAGAAGCAAATGTTCCAGTAGCTGTTATTGTTGAAGTTAGATTAACTTCCGCACCAAATTCCATTCCAACAAAAAGTTGATCAACACCAGTCATGTTGTAGTTAACAAAGGTTCGTAATTCATCATGATAAAAGCTCCTTGACCATGTTTTATCCTCAATGCTGGTATAAAAAACAGTAGCTCTGGTTTTTACTTTTGGATAACGAACAATGTAGTTTAAATCACCTGAAAGAATTTTTTCATTTTTTAAATCATCAACAACTTGATCTCTTGTTCTAGGTGATAAATAAGCTGTTCTAGCTAAAGGAGCACGAGTGATATAAGCTCCATTTGCTGTAATTAAATGCCTGCCTGTTAGTTTATAAACAACACCAGCTTTTGCACCATAATTAAAGAAATTTTGTTTTTCAGAATCTCCATAAGAATTTGCTGGAAACAAGCCATTTTTCATGTTTCCTGTTCTCCAAAATGAGGTTTGTGTAACAGAAAAACCTGCATACCAATCTATTTTGGAAAAAGTACCTTCAACTTGCCCAAAAGCATTAATGGTGTTGATGTTAATGTCATAATCATATCCAAATCTATCTCCTTCTTTTACTAATTTATTAGGATTATTCAAATCAGCTTGAGCAGCATCGGGGTCTTTAAAATCTCTTTCTGCAAACTGGTCAGTATCTACCCAAAATTCAGCCCCTAATAAATCGTTTAACACTTTAAAGTTTTCACTTTTATAGATGCTTACTCTTGCCCCTCCAGATAACAAAAGTTTTTCTGAAAGTTTATGTGTTACAGCAGTATTAAATCCATAATCATACACATCGCTTCGTTGTTCTTCAATGATGTATTTTGCTCTATTTCCTGTAACAGAAGCTCCTGTACCGTTAACATTTTCAAGGGTAAATAGGTTTTTGCTGTTTGCAAAATAAAATTGATCCCAATCTAACTGCGTAGTTATTGGATTTTGGCTTTCCCATAAAGCGGTTTGTTGAGCAAATTGTGCTTCATCTCCAGGGTTTTCAAAAGCACTGGGCAAATTTTTCCAATATTCAGGACGAGGATCAGCAGTATTATTCCAATTCAAACGGGTGTTGCCACTTTTGCCAAATGTGTAATAAAGCGAAGAAGTAAGATGTGTTTTTTTAGAAATGTCAAAATAATGGTTGAGCATTAAATAAGGTTGATGGGTGTTTCTCACGCGTGAATTTCTTTTTTCTCCATTTTGATATCCCCAATATGAATTGTAGTAATTGTTTCCAGTGAGTGTATAGGTTTCTTGAGTAGTGATGCTGCTTCTTCCTTGAACAGTTGGAGCTCCAAAACCAACAAAACCTAAACTATGTTTGTCGTTAATTTTCTTTTCGATAGAAACAAAATAACTTCCTCCACTAAAAGAAGTACCATCCACATATCCTTCATCAGAATATCTTCCTGAACCAGAAATAGCAACAGCAAGACCATTACTCATCATGCCCGTAGAATGGGTAAGCATAACTCTGTGTTGGTAAGTTCTGTTGGCTAATCCGTAAGAAATATTAGTTCCTTTTCTTAATGCCGTTGGACGAGCATTGATATTTGATGAACCTCCTATTCCTCCAAAAGTTAGAGAAGAAGCAGAAATTCCATTTTTAGTTTCTTGATATCGGGTAACATCATTCAAACCACCCCACAATGCCCAAATTGCTCTTCCAGTCTCAGGGTTGTTGAGTGTAACTCCATTCATGGTTGTTATGTAGTTTTCAGAATCATACCCTCTAATTCGATAGCGAGCCGCACTGAAATTAAAACCGGCTGTTGAATTAAAAACATCTCTTGAAGATTGTAATAAACCAGAAACATCTTGATTTTCGGCATTTTCGTCTTCTAAGGCATCTAAAGTAGTGCTAAATGTTGGAACTATTCTTTCGGCAATTATCGTATCCGTTTTAACAGAATCTGTTTGTGCTTGTGCTGAAATTCCTGCGAAAACAACCACAAAAGAAGCACCTAATTTTTTGAAATTCATAAAAAAGTAAAAGTTATGAAAAGTGGTTAGAAGTCTTAGTTGGTCGCTTCTTAGGATGATCACTTTGTCGTTTAATTAGTGTATTAATTTTAATAATACCTTGCAAAAGTAAACCACTTTTTTTAAAAAACAATATACTTATTAAGTAATTAATGTTTTAGTAACATTAAGTTATAAACATTAGGTAAATAAAATATACCGCACTGTTGTGTGTATGCTTGTGGTTTTATATGCTCTCTTTGCCAAAGCTAATGTTACCATTATTGTTAAAAAAACCTGTCATTTACTTCTTTACTTTGTCCTGAAAATCAACGACCTTCGTTTTTTAAGCAGTATCGAAGCACACTAAATAAGTTTTTATGGTTTTGAAAATCAATTACCAAAAAAGGTAAACAAACGGATAGTCATAAAAGCTTAGGAATTGTAACGAAATAAAGTGTACAGAATTGACGATGCAATTTTGTCGTTTTTCAAGGAGTAAATGAGGCGAATAATTTTAGTTATTTAACGATTTTACAACGAAGAAAAAGGACGGCAAAAGTCCAGTGGACTTTTGAGCGAGACAGTGCGACTGAAAACAAGTCAAAATGTATAGGTTATTTCGTTACAATTCCTTAATGTTCCAAATAATTTCATTATCCCAATTTGCCCTTATGGTGATTGGTTTTTGGTAATGTATCATTTCTTCGGGTTGTTTTTTCTTTAAATAATCTCCTGTATCCCATTTTTGATTGCCGTTATCATCTACAATTAAACGAAACTGATAATTACCAGCCGGCAAAAAACCATACGTAATTGTTTGATTTTCTGAAAAATATGTTTCTTTAATCAAGGTGTTGCTTTTGAAAAGTTGAAGTATATATGGGGTATTAAAATTTGTTGTTAATTTTAAAATTATTTTACCATAATCTGCATCGCTTTTAGTTGCAAAGGATGAACGAAGTGTATCATTTTTCAATCCTAATATATCTTGAAATACGCCTGATGGAATTAGCATCTCATAATTGGTTTTTTCTTTAAATTTATAGTTCAATTCATACCTACGAGGATGTGTTTTACTTTCTTCAAACAAAACAAGAATTGGAATGGAATCTTCAAGCACAATAACAGTTGAACTATTAAAACCAGAAATCGGTCGTGGTGTTGAAATAAAGAGTTTTTTATTCAAATCAAAAGAAGTTGTAACATTGGTTTGCAAAACAAAAGAAGTGTCTTTAAATTTTGTTGAAGGGATAAAACTCACTGTTACCGTATCGATAATCGTTTTTCCTTCGCTGATGTAATATGCTGCTTCTTTAAAATCTCCCACACCCAACAACCAATGAATAATAGTGTCGTTGGTTGGATTTCGTTCTTCTTCATACCATCTAATTTTCTCTTTCCTATTCGTTGAAATGGTTAGATTTTCGGAAGGCTGATTAAAGTAAAAAACAACTTTTCCGAACTCCTTATGTTCTATTTTTTTCAAAAATTGATTGTCTTGTTTTTCTTCAAATAAAAAAAGGTGTTGATGGGTTAACGAGCTGTCTATTTTTATGGGATTATCCATAAATGCAATTTTTTCGTTGGGTAAATCATACAAATAATTGGCATTTATATCTTGCAAAGCAAAAACTTTGTAGTTTCCATGTGCCATATTCGTTACTGAAAAATCTCCTAACTTATCGGTAATAGCAACATATCTTGGGAGTTTTTTCATAGGAACAGAATCTTCCAATTCATCATAAAGCATCACATAAATTTTATCTACCGTTTTGAGTTCAAAAGCATCAACCACGCTTCCCGAAAAAGACAATGAATCTAAATAACTGCCTGTTGAAAAAACGTATTTATAATTCGGTATAGGATTGTTTTCGGTAATATCAACAATGGCATTTCCGAAATTGATGCTGTAAGTAGTGTTGGGCGTAAGCTCTTCTTTTAACTTAATAATGAGTTTTTTACCTTTAATACTTACTTCAGGCTTTTTTTCCATTACTGGAGAAACTATGAGCTGTTGCTGGAGATTTTGCAGTTTAATAAATTCATCAAACTCAATGGTAATAGTTTGTGCAGCAAAATTGATGCTTTTATTTTCGGGAGTACTTTTTAGTTCTTTGGGTGGAATTTCATCTTTATCGCCACCCGTAAGCGGCACTACCTGAGCACAACCATAAATTAACAAGGCAACAATGAGGTATATAAATCCTTTTAACTTCATGCAATATCACTAATTAGTTGAGCTATTTTTTCAAGATAAGCAGCATCAGTTTCATCAAAAGCATTTAGTACTTCGCTATCTACATCAATTACCATTATTACTTCCTTATTTTTATTGAAAACGGGCACTACAATTTCCGATTTTGATTCGCTACTACAAGCAATATGCCCCAGAAATTGCTCAACATCATCAACTATAATTGTTTTGGCTTCTTGCCAAGCAGTACCACAAACGCCTTTGCCTTTTTTTATGCGTGTACAAGCTATTGGTCCCTGAAAAGGGCCTAATACTAATTCATCATTTTTTACGAGATAAACACCCACCCACCAAAAATTAAATGCTTGCTTTAAAGCAGCCATGAGGTTAGCTAAATTTGCAATAGTGTCGTTTTCGCCTTTAACTAAAGCTTCTAACTGAGGCAATAATTGCTGGTATTTTTCTGCTTTACTAAGCTTTTGACTGATATGTAATTCTTCTGCCATAGAAAGCAAAAGTAAGAATAATTAGAGTTTGTCCATAATGTCCGATTTTTTCGTTATTCTCAATCTTCAAATCAGTCATGTACTTTAGTACACTCCTGATTTTCAGATTATCGAAACCTCGAACTCGAACATTACTCACAATATTAAATTGTTTTTTAGTTGTGTTCGTGAGTTCGCTTCGCTCAGTTCTGCCTCAAACTCTCGACTAAATGGACAGACACTAATTAGGGTTTAGAAATTAAAGTTATGCTTCAAAAAGTTGTAAAGGATTTATTTTAAACTGTAAAGATTTGGGGTCGGGAGTTCCTCCCTTTCTTTGAGCAGTTATTTTTCCGATATTCAATCCACCTCTTTTAGAAACTTCAACATTCCCTTTAGAGAAAAAATTTGCAACGTAGTTGATGTCTTTTAATACCCAATCAATTTTTCCGGTAACAATATCTTTTCTTGTTACAAGAAACCATTCAGCAGATAAAACGCCTCTTCCTCTTAAAATGTCGTTAAATATTTGAACTTTATTTTCTTTAAAAAAATTAATTAGAGTAACGACATCTTTTTCTTCTAATTCATCTAAATACCACCTTCTTTTATCTCTTAATCCTTTTTGTTCAGTTTTATTTGGGATAATTTCTCCCGTAAACTTTCTGAGAGTGTTGGCAATACTATCTTTAAATCCCCACATGGATTGATAAGTTCCCACAGGACGTTTATCAATTTGATTAAAGTTAGCACCCTTATTTGCTTTTTTTAGAGATAAGTTTTCTCGATATAAGACATTATCAATTGTAATATTTAATTGCAGTTGAACGTCTGCCTTTTTAAACTGAATTGTATCATTAATCTTGTCAGAAGTTGCTCCAAATACCTCAGCTTTTGCTTTGCTAATTCTTGGAGGAATTGCAATTACATTCAGGTTTTTAATTTTAGAATAATCATACCCCATTATTTTTAACCATTCTTGAGCATCAATATCATTTTTGTAGTCAAGAAATTTTTCAGAAATTTCTTCTTCGTTTTTAAAGCCGCCTTTTGCAGTTTCAGATCCTTTTAATTGTTTTTTGTTCATTTTATCAGACAGCTATTGATTCTTTAATATTATTTTGATGTAAAATTTCCATTTCCGAAACCTTTTTTAAAATAGCTTTAAGTGCATTTACTGCTACACTATTTCCAAACTGTTTGTAGGCTTGCGAGGGTGAAGAAACAATTTTAAATGTATCAGGAAAACCTTGAATTCTAGCACACTCTCTTGGGGTTAATTTTCTTATCGTATTGCCAATTTTATATAATCCTGTTTTTGAGCCAATTCCACCACCATAAGCAGAAAGTGTAATAGCATGACCATAAGGGTTATAAATTCTTTCTCCTTGTCCTCCTTTATTGACAATGCCTATTTGAATAGGTTTGTTTGGTAAATCTATTTCTCCAAAAATATTTTTAATTGGCGAAAAGCTTTTGGTTATTTTTATGTCTGGTCTATCAATAATTTTTACATCTTTTGGCTGAGGTTCTAAAAAATCGATCAATGCCACTTTTTTTATTGATGGTGTTGGAAATTCAAATTTTTGGTCATTGAGGTCTTTTCTAAAACAAACAAAATAAATTCGTTCTCTATTCTGAGGCAAATTATAATCACTTGCATTTAGCACTTTGTAATTCACATTGTAACCAAGTTCGTTGAGGGTTTTTAATACAAATTTAAGTGTATTCCCTCCATCATGTCTTTCAAAATTTCTTACATTTTCTAAAAACAATAACTTGGGTTGATGATGCTTCACTATTCTTGCAATATCAAAAAACAAAGTGCCTCTAGCATCTTCAAACCCTTTTTGTTTACCTGAAATAGAAAATGCCTGACAAGGAAAACCTGCACATAAAATATCATGATGAGGTATTTTACTTTCATTAATTTTTGTAATATCTCCATCCGGAAAAATACCATAATTGGCATAATATGTTTCAGCAGCATATTTATCCCATTCCGAAGCAAAAACACATATTGCTCCATAATTTGACATGGCTTGATGAAAACCACCAATTCCTGCAAAAAGGTCAATATATGTTAATCCTTGTAATTTCATTATTAAAATCTTTTTTCAAAGATAACACATTTTTACAACTCTTCTTAATACAATTCCCTTTAACGCTAACATTTTGTAAGTTTGCAAAAAATTAAGCTCATGGAAACAAAAACAATCACTAGATTTTTTTACAGACTTTTAAAAGAACAAGCAGATTTTTCTGAAACCATGGCTATTTATGCTAACGTCATTATCAATTTTATTCTGCTTTTAATTGCAGGATATATCCTTTTTAAAGTCTTAAGAGGATTTTCAGAAAAAATCGTTCATAATTTAGCGGTAAAATCAAAAACTAAATTCGATGATTTTTTAGTTGAAAATAAAACCTTTTTACACCTTTCTAACTTGATTACCCTTTATGTTATTTCTGCATTTATCCCTGATATTTTAATTGACTTTCCGCACTTAGAAAAATATACCAAAATGTTGGTTAGTGTGTTGGTTGTTGTGATGAGCATTTGGCTGATAAGAAGTGTTTTAACAACATTTAAAGACTTCCTTAAAACCATTAATGTATTTAAAGATAAACCTATTGAAAGTTACATTCAGGTATTTATGATTATCACATGGTTGTTTGGGTTTATTATTATTTTTTCCATTATTACTGGCAAACCATTTTTACACTTCCTAACGGCTTTAGGGGCATTGTCGGCAGTGTTGTTGTTAATTTTTAAAGACACCATTTTAGGTTTTGTAGCGAGCATTCAGGTAAGTGTAAACGATACCGTAAGAATTGGCGATTGGATTTCTATGGAAAAATATGGGGCTGATGGAGATGTGTATGAAATTAATCTCTCTACCGTAAAAGTGAGAAATTTTGACAATACCATTACTACCATTCCTACCTACTATTTAATTTCCGATTCGTTTAAAAACTGGCGTGGTATGAGTATGTCGGGTGGAAGAAGAATTAAGCGTGCTGTCATTATAAAGGCTACTAGTATTAAATTTTTAACCAAAGAAGAAATAGCTAAATTTAAAGAAATTCAATTAGTTGCTGATTATATTGACCACCGTCAAACGGATATTGACAAACACAATGAGCAAAATAATATTGATAAAACTATTTTGTTGAATGGCAGAAATATGACCAATTTTGGGCTGTTTAGAAAATATGTGGATGCTTATTTACATCAGCACCCAGCAATTAATAAAGAAATGATGATAATGACACGCCAGTTAGAACCAACTCCAACAGGCATTCCTTTAGAAATTTATGCTTTTAGTAAGGACAAAGCTTGGGCAAATTACGAGCATATTATGGCAGATATTTTCGACCATATTTTAGCTGCTGTTCCTTATTTTCAATTAGAAGTTTTTGAATATCCTACTGGTAAGGATTTCAATTGGACTAAAGAAAAATCATCCTAAGGGTCTGTAATGAAATAAACTATACATTTAGCCTTGCTCTTTTGCTCGCTAATTGCGTTGAAAATACTCGCCATAGCGTTGCTATGTCTGTGTTTTTCGTCTTATTAGCAAACAAAATAAC
>JAHYJH010000104.1 GCA_019429185.1 Vicingaceae bacterium | reverse complement strand
TTTGTTTTGGGAAATTTTACCAAGCCCCTTGGCCCCCCCCCCCTTGCAACAATACTGGAGGTGGAGGAATATCTAATCCCACAGGAACAATTTCTGCTCTCAAACTTTGCCCTACCTGTCCTGTGGTAAATAGTGCTAATTTTAGCAATGTTCCGTTAAATGAAGCCATAGAAACAGCTTCTTCTTTTATGGAATTAACAGATACCATGCAAAACGATATTGCTGCGGTAGCCCTTTTTCATGAGATTTTTACCACCACCCCTATTGATTTTAACGATTACAACCAAGTATTTTTGGTAAAATATGGGTACAGCAATATGAAAAATGCGTTGCAACATTGTTTTGTAACAGGCAGGCTGAATGAAAGCAGTTGTGTTCCTGTTTTACACAATAGTGTAGAACAGTTTATGGAAGTAATTAATATACGTAAAGCACCAGTTTCGGCTCAGAATGTTGCAGAGCAGTTTTTTTTAGAACTCGATGAGGCATTGGTATTTCGCTTAATAGGGCAACGAGACGAAGCCATCATTCGGTTAGAAGCCATAGACAATTGCTTTTTAACCCAACGGCATCGCCAAATTTTAAAAAATACCCTAGCCACTACAAAAGTAGAACGAGATGTAATTAATGGAACGGTTCCCTTAATGGCTGCCATTGATTTAATGGATGCTATCCCTCGCTTAGAAATTAAATCTAACACTTCAACTATTGACACCACAGCTACAGTGCATCCAACAGCAATTATTGGTACAAATGTTACCATAGGTAGTAATGTGGTGATTGAACAAGATGTATTTATTGGCTCCAACACGGTGATAGCAAATAATGTAATCATTAAAAAGAACAGCATTATTGGAGAGGATGTAATTATTGAAGAAAATACACTTATTGAAAAAGAAGTAGAAATAGGAAACTTTACTGCTATTGGTAGTTACACCATCATCAAACAAAACACAACAATAGGAGAACATACCACCATCAACGATAGTATAGTTATAGAAAAGGATGTTACCATTTACGATTATGTGGATATAGAAACCAATGTGCTTATCAAAAAAGAAACAACTATTGGGAATGGTGTTTTTATAGGTAAAAACGCAATAATCAGCAAAGAAATAACCATAGGAGAATTAGCTATTATAAGAGAAAATGCAGAAATAAATGATAAAGTGAAAGTGGGCAACAAAAACATTATTGCTAAAGCAGCAAAAGTTAAAAATAATACAGAAACAGGAAAAGAAGTGTTAGTTGAAGAAAATATTCACATTCCTGCGAACAAGGAAATTTGCGATAACGAAAATGTAACCTCCAATTTCAATTTCAGCAATGTATGTGCTGCCAACATATCTCCACCTGTGCTTGTAAGCAATACAAATTCCTGTGCTTTTGCAATGGGCTATGCCCAAACAAGAACTAACTTTTTAAATGGGTTTCAATTAGACAGTGATGTTAAATTAGTAACGGATGAAGAAGTTACATTTAAACCAGATAATTTGTCTTCATTTTACAATTGGGAGTTTGGAGATTGCGGCACTTCAACAAATGAACAAGCTAGTTATACATTTAGAAAGCCAGGCATTTATTTAGTAAAATTAATACAAGGAACAACCTGTGATACAGTAGTTTATTATGGTGCTGTTACCGTTTTCCCTAATCCTAAATCTGAAATTAGTCCTATTGTACCACAATGTTTAGCAGATGAAGATGTTAAGTTAAACAGAGCAACTACCATTGATTTAAGTCAACCAATCTGTATTCCTACTGCTGATTGTACCCCTTTTATTCCACTTAAAGAAGAAAATTGCAGATTAAAATTAAGTTGGGATTTTGATAATGATTCCACAAAAGAAGAAACAATCGCTTTGAATGATACCAACTTAATTAATGGTAATATAGCTGTTCAATACGATACAAATAACGTGTTTACCCCAAGTTTGATTACCTCCATAGAAAATAGAGAAGAAACGCATTTTAAATGGGAAAAGGCATGTGAAAAAGATACTGCTACAGCAGAAATAACCATTACGAATAGCTTTAAAGTTTCAATGGCAGCAACAGGTTGTGCTTCAGGAGAAGTTCAGTTTACCAGCACTACTTTTGGAGGAGTGTCCCCTTTTACTTATTCTTGGGTTTTTGGAAATGGATTAACAGCTTCAACCTCAAGTCCATTAATTACGGTTGCTGATACAGGAATGTTATCAGTTGAATTAATGATTACCGATGCTAATGGTTGCGAGAGTCATCTTTTATCAGCTATTTATATTTCAGATTGTAATGCTAATGCAAGAACTACTGGAAATGCTAATGCTGAAAATACTGCTGATGGAAATAACAAAACAACGCTAACCGTTAATGATGAAATTAAAGTATATCCAAATCCAACAGCAGGTCAAGTAACATTTGAGTACAGCTTAAAAGAAAATAACGCACAAATTGTTATTACAGATATAATGGGGAAAGTGGTAAGTTCAGTAAAAATTAATGGAGATAATAGAACAAAAATAGATTTATCCAACTTTCCAAAAGGAGTTTACCTTTATAAAGTGATAGGGCAAACTAAAGTAATTTTGAGCGATAAAATTATTTTGATGGAGTAAGGCACACTTTTATAGGGTGGTATCTTTTTGTTTATATTGATGTATATGTAAAAAACTACATATTTTAATAATAAATATGTTCAAAATAGTAGAATTATAGAATTTATGGTTAGTTTTGCAGCCTTAATTAATTATACATAATAAACATTTAAAACAATTTTGGAATGTATTTAGCAACAGAAAAAAAAGAAGAAATCTTTAAAAAATTTGGTGGAGAAGCCAAAAACACAGGTTCAACAGAGGGTCAAATCGCTTTGTTTACCTATCGAATTAATCATTTAACAGAGCATCTAAAGAAAAATAGAAAAGATTTTAGAACTCAAAAAGCATTGTTAGATTTAGTAGGAAAAAGAAGAAAATTGTTGGATTATTATAAAGGAAAAGACATTATTAAATACAGAGAGTTAATTAAAGAATTATCAATTAGAAGATAATTTTGTTAATGTTTTTGTAAATATAAGTTTAAAAAAAAGGGGAGGGCATTAAAAGGCAAGCCCCTTTTTATTTTAAAAGTAAATTAGTAAATAAAAGCGTTGCAAGGTGCAACCAATATAAACCAGTCCGAATGAATCGGACAACAAATAAATAAATTATGTCAAAAATTGGAATTAAAAAATCCTACACGTTAGGTGATGGAAGGACCATCGAAATTGAAACAGGAAAATTAGCTAAACAAGCTCATGGCTCTGTAGTATTAAAAATGGGTGATACCATGTTGTTAGCCGTTGTTGTTGCCGATAAAGAAGCATCAGAAGGCACAGATTTTTTACCGCTAACCGTTGAGTATAAAGAAAAATATGCTGCCGCAGGAAGATTCCCAGGTGGGTTCTTAAAAAGAGAAGCTCGTCCGTCAGATAGTGAAGTATTGGTATGTAGATTAATAGACAGAGCAATGCGTCCATTATTTCCAGATAATTTTCATGGAAATACTTCTGTAGTAGTTAACTTAATATCGCACGGAGATGATACGTTGCCAGATGCGTTGGCTTGTTTTGCAGCCTCTGCTGCAATAGCAGTTTCCGATATACCTTTTAACGGACCCACATCGGAAGTTAGAATAGGAAGAATAAACGGAGAATTTGTTATCAATCCAACCCGAGCAGCGTTAGAAAGTTCTGATATTGATATGATTATTGCTGGAACACTTGATAATATTAATATGGTGGAAGGTGAAATGCTCGAAATTTCGGAAGCAGAAATGTTAGAAGCAATTAAAATTGCGCATACTGAAATTAAAAAACAATGTAATTTACAATTAGAATTGGCTGCTGAGGTAGAAAAAGCAAAAGTAAAAAGAGAATATGCTCATGAGCCAGCTCCTATGCCTGAATTAGAAGCAAAAATAAAAACAGCTATTTACGATAAATGTTATGCGGTTGCTAAAGAAGGAAATGCTGACAAAGTGTTGAGAACTAAAAAGTTTAAGGCAATTAAAGAAGAAGCAATGGCTATCTTAACAGAAGAAGAATTAGCTCAAACTTTTTTACTTAAAAAATATTTTCACGATATTGAAAAAGAAGCGGTTAGAGATTGTGTTTTAAATGAAAGAACCCGATTGGATGGACGTAAATTAAATGAAATTCGTCCGATTTGGAGTGAAGTAAATTATTTACCAGGAGCACACGGTTCTGCCATTTTTACCAGAGGAGAAACACAATCATTAACTACCGTTACGTTAGGAAACAGAATGGACGAGCAATTGATTGATGCAGCTACTTTTAAGGATACATCAAAATTTATTTTACATTATAATTTTCCTGCGTATTGTACAGGCGAAGCTTATCCAAACAGAGGAACAAGCCGAAGAGAAATTGGACATGGTAATTTAGCAATGAGAGCCTTAAAACCAATGATACCAACAGGAGCTGAAAACCCTTATACCATTAGAATTGTATCGGAAATATTAGAATCAAACGGTTCGTCATCAATGGCAACGGTTTGTGCAGGTACATTAGCATTGATGGATGCAGGTGTTCAAATTAAACGACCTGTTTCTGGTATTGCTATGGGACTTATCTCAAAAGGCGATAAATATGCAGTTTTGTCTGATATTTTAGGTGATGAAGACCATTTGGGAGATATGGATTTTAAAGTAACAGGAACTTCTAAAGGAATAACGGCTTGCCAAATGGACATTAAAGTTGATGGATTATCTTACCAAGTATTAGAAGAAGCATTGGCTCAAGCTAAAGAAGGTAGGGCTCATATTTTAGGAGAAATTGCTAAAACATTGGCAGAACCTAATAAAGATTACAAACCGCACACACCAAGAATAACTCAAATTACTATTCCAAAAGAAATGATAGGAGCAGTAATTGGACCAGGCGGAAAAATTATTCAAGAAATTCAAGCAGCAACTGGAGCAACAATTACGATTGAAGAAAAAGACAATCAAGGTGTTGTTTCTATTATGACTAATGATGGAGAAGCAATGAATGCCGCTCTTTCCAGAATTAAAGCCATTACGGCTGTCCCTGAAGTAGGAGAGGTGTATAAAGGAAAAGTTAAATCAATTACCAATTTTGGTGCTTTTGTTGAAATTATTCCTGGAAAAGATGGATTGCTTCATATTTCAGAAATTAACTGGGACAGAGTAGAAAAAGTGGAAGATGTACTGAAAGAAGGTGAACTAATTGATGTGAAATTAATTGAAGTTGATGCTAAAACTGGAAAATTAAAACTTTCACGAAAAGTGTTGTTAGAAAAACCTAAAAAAGAAAACGCTTAATAAGTAGTTTTTTTTAACCTATAAAAACCCATTTCAATTTTTTTTTGAAATGGGTTTTCTTTTTTTATTTTAAAATAAAATGGGTTGACCAATTTGCACAACCTATTTTAAAAAAGTAGTTTTGCTATAAATTTAAAAAATATATTTATGAGTGATGTAAAAAATAAAGTAATTGCTGTATCGTATAATTTACATAAAAATACGGCTGAAGGAGAATTAATAGAATCTACAGAAGGAAAAGAGCCGTTGCGTTTTTTATCTGGTTTAGGACAAATGATTCCCGATTTTGAGAATAATGTGGTAAACCTAAACCAAGGAGATACTTTTTCTTTTGGTATAAAAGCAGAAGACGCTTATGGTTCAAGAACAGAAGAAGCTATTATTGAGTTGCCACAAGATATTTTTAAAAAAGATGGTCAATTGGTTGAAGAAGTGCAAGTAAACAATGTATTGCCGTTGCAAGATCAAAACGGAAATGTTGTTCCTGCAAAAGTAGTTTCTATAAACACGGAAACAATTACTGTTGATGTGAATCATCCATTAGCTGACCAAGATTTACATTTTACAGGAACTGTTGTGGAAGTGAGAGCAGCTACTAAAGAAGAAGTAGAACACGGTCATGTTCATTAACAAATAAATGATGTGAATAAAAAAAAAGCCGACTATTTCAGTCGGCTTTTTTTATAAAATTTTATTTTCTATCTCCTAAAAAACGAAGTAAGAATAAAAATAGATTAATGAAATCTAAGTATAGGGTTAATGCACCCATAACGGCTAATTTATTGGTTTCTTCAGTTCCGTATTCTACACCAGAACCAATTCTTTTTAGTTTTTGAACATCATAAGCAGTTAAACCAGTAAAAATTAAAACACCTAAAATACTGATGATGTAATCCATTGTTTCACTACCCATAAACATATTTACTACACTCGCTATAATAATTCCAATTAATCCCATCATTAATATAGAACCAAATTTGGTTAAATCGGTTTTTGTTGTATAACCTACAAATGCCATAATTCCAAATGTTCCTGCGGTAATGAAAAAAGTCATGAAAATTGAACTTGAAGTATAGATAAGAAAAATGGTGCTTAAGCTAATTCCCATTATGGCTGCATAAACAATAAACAAAAGAACCAATGCCATGGAAGAAAGTTTTTGAAATCCAAAAGACATTAGCAAAACAAAGCCTAGTGGAGCAAACATTACTATATAACCAAAGATGTTCATTTTCATGCCACCATCAACTGTTTGGCTGAATAGCATACCAACTAGTTCCATGTCAGTTCCAAACCAATAAGATATAATTCCAGTTATTGCTAAGGCAGATGCCATATAGCTAAATACATTAGATAAAAATGTTTGAGTTATAGCACCAGATGAAGAAGATGTTCTTTCTATAGGGCTTTTAAATAAATTTTTTGTTTCCATTTTTTTTAGTTTTTTTAAGTTTATTGAGATTATCAAATCTATTACCAAATTATTGAATAAGTCATTATGACAGTTTATTTGAAATTAAACTAATAAATTCTTGTCTGGTACTTTCTTTTTCAAATGCTCCTGTAAATGATGAAGTGGTTGTTAATGAATTTTGTTTTTGAATGCCCCTCATTTGCATACACATGTGCTGTGCTTCAATAACAACGGCAACACCTAAGGGTTTTAATCCTTCATTGATACAGTTTTTTATTTCGTCAGTTAAACGCTCTTGAACTTGTAATCTTCTAGCAAAAGCATCCACAATACGAGGGATTTTACTTAATCCAACAATGTGTCCGTTTGGAATGTATGCCACATGAGCTTTGCCAAAAAAAGGTAACATATGATGTTCGCACAGTGAATAAAGTTCAATATCTTTAACAATAACCATGTGGTTGTGCTTTTCGGCAAACAAAGCTGATTTAAGGATTTCTGTCGGATTCAAATCATAACCATGTGTTAAATATTGCATAGCCTTGGCAACTCGTTCAGGTGTTTTTTCTAAGCCCTCTCTGGTAACATCTTCTCCTAAATTAATAATGATATCTTTGTAACTTGCTGAAAGTGAATTAATTTTTTCTTCGTTGTATTGCTCAATTCGTTCGTACCCATCCATGTTGTTCTGAGTACTCATATTATCGTTGTATTTTGACATATTTATTTATTTTCCGAAATATTCGATGTAATTATTTTCTGTTTCAAAAATTTTTATGCAGTGTAGTTCACAATTCAATTTATTAATTTCAGGTTCTAGTTCCTCCCAAAATGAAATGGCGATATTTTCCGCTGAAGTAATTTTTCCTAGCATAAAAGGAACATCAATATTAAGATTTTTATGGTCAACTTTTTCAATTATTAGTTCTCTCACAATTTTGCTGAGATGTTTGAGATTGATAACAAAACCTATTTTTGGATTTATTTCTCCTTTCACAGTAACAAAAAGCTCGTAATTGTGTCCATGCCAATTTGGATTAGAACATTTTCCAAAAACTTCTAAATTTTTTTCGTCCGACCATTCCTGAAGAAATAATCTATGAGCGGCATTGAATCGTTCTCGTCTGGTTAGGTAAATCATTACGCAAAATTACAATTTAAAAGTGTTGGTGTTAAAATTTTAAGAATGTTTATGATTTTTGTCATAAAAAAAACTGCTCATAAAAAAGTAATTTCTTTAATGTCCATTTCCATTAATTGTTCGTCTTTTTGAAGTTGAAGTTTACCCATAGAAGAAACACCAGTAATTATAGCTTTAAATTGTGCTGTTGAAGTGGAAAAATTTCGTTCTTTTTGAAATCCTAATAAATTTTTTAAATAGGCTTCATTAATAAACGTATGTTGATTCGATTTTAATAGAAAATAAGTTCGTTCTAGAATTTCTAAAAAATTAGCCAACAAGATATTCAAATCGTATGTTTGTGAAGTAATTAATTGTAGGGAAGTTGCGTTTTTGGTTGTAAAATCGACTTGATTTACATTTAAACCAATACCAACAATAGTATGTTCTATTTTATTGTTTTTCAGGATGTTTTCAATTAAAATTCCAGCTATTTTTTTTTCTTTGACATAAATATCATTAGGCCATTTAATGGAAATGTTTTTAATGCCTAGTTGGTTTAAAAGATTAACCAATGCTAACGCAATAATTTTACTGATTTGAAATTGATCGGCAACAAGTATTTTTGGTGAAAGAATTACTGAAAATGTTAAATTTTGACAGGGATTGCTTTCCCAAGAACTTCCCATTTGCCCTCTACCATGAATTTGATTTTCAGCTACAATAGTTGTTCCTTCGGAAACATAAGAAAGGGCTTTGATAAGTGATTTTGCGTATTCATTAGTAGAATCAATTTCTTGTAAATGAATTAATTTTTTATCATGGAAAAGCGTATTTAACATCATCCAAAAATAGAGAAATGAGGCAACAAAATAAAGGGTTTAACATTTTTTTTTAAATTGATTTTGTTCAATAGGTTTTCTGTAACTTTGCACACTTAAACTAAAAAGAGTTAATGGCAAAAACAAAAAAAATTGATGATAAGCAACTTCTTATGGATGTTATCATTAAAGGACTTCGAGACAAAAAAGCAGAAAATATTTTTTGCATAGATATGCGAAAATTAGAAAATGCAGTATCAGAATATTTTATTATTTGCACAGGAACATCAAGCACGCACGTTGCTGCTTTAGGTGGTGCAGTTGAAGAAGAAGTTAGGAAAACCTTAAAAGACAGACCTTGGCATACCGAAGGATATCAAAACGCTGAATGGGTTTTGTTGGATTATGTAAATGTGGTGGTGCATATTTTTCAATCAGAACAACGGGATTTCTATAATTTAGAAGGATTGTGGGCTGATGCAAAAATCACAAAATTAAAACAAGCATAAATTAATTATTTGATGGAAAAAAAGAAAGAAGAAACAAAGAAAGAAGAAAACAAAAAGACCTTTAAACCAAAAATTGGAGGTAATAATAATAATAATCCAAAAAAACCATTTAGCTTTTATTGGATATATGCTGTTGTTGGTATTGCACTTTTGTCATTGCAGTTATTAAATTGGAGTGGAGGAGCTTCTGTTATTACAGAAGCTGAATTTGAGGCCATGGTAATGAATAATGATGTGGAAGAAGTTATTGTTGTTAAAAATAAAGGCATAGCAAAAGTTACATTAACAAAAGAGGCTTTAGCGAAAGAAGAACATGTCAGAAAAATTAAAAATAATAGTGTTAATGCATCCAAAAATGGACCTCATTATACTTTTGAATTTAACTCATTAGATAATTTTGATAAGGAATTAAAAAGATGGTCAGAGGAGAAAAATTTAAAATATAAAACAATAACCGAAGAAGATTGGCTCGGAGGAATAATTGGATTTATGTTGCCAATATTGATTATTATTGGAATTTGGATGTTTTTAATGAAAAGAATGTCTGGTGGAGCTGGTCCTGGTGGTCAAATATTTAATATTGGAAAATCAAAAGCACAACTGTTTGATAAAGAAAAAAGCATAAAAGTTACCTTCGATGATGTTGCTGGGTTAGAAGGAGCAAAAGAAGAAGTACAAGAAATAGTAGATTTCTTAAAAAAACCAGAGAAATATACTAGCTTAGGAGCAAAAATTCCTAAAGGAGCATTATTAGTAGGCCCTCCTGGCACAGGAAAAACCTTATTAGCAAGAGCAGTAGCTGGAGAAGCTAAAGTACCTTTTTTCTCGCTTTCAGGTTCGGATTTTGTTGAAATGTTTGTTGGTGTTGGTGCTTCAAGGGTAAGAGATTTATTTAAACAAGCTAAGGATAAATCACCTTCCATCATTTTTATTGATGAAATTGATGCTATTGGACGAGCAAGAGGAAAAGGAATGGCTCAAGGAGCAAACGATGAAAGAGAAAACACCCTAAATCAATTACTAACAGAAATGGATGGTTTTGGGACTAATACAGGCGTAATTGTTTTAGCAGCAACTAACAGAGCCGATGTATTAGATAGGGCATTAGTTCGTCCAGGGCGTTTTGATAGACAAATTCATGTTGATTTGCCTGAAGTGCATGAAAGAGAAGAAATTTTCAAAGTACACTTAAAACCACTAAAAGTTGATGATACGGTTGATCGTATTTTCTTAGCAAAACAAACACCTGGTTTTTCTGGTGCTGATATAGCCAATATTTGTAATGAAGCAGCATTAATTGCCGCTCGTCAAAACAAAAAGCAAATTGATAAACAAGATTTTTTAGATGCTGTTGATAGGGTAATAGGAGGGCTGGAAAAGAAAAATAAAATTATTTCTGATCATGAGCGTAAAGCTATTGCTTTTCATGAAGCTGGCCATGCTGCGGTTAGTTGGTTGGTTAAATATGCTTCACCTTTAGTTAAGGTTACTATTATTCCCAGAGGTCGTTCGTTGGGAGCTGCTTGGTATTTGCCAGAAGAAAGACAAATTACCACAACCGAACAGCTAAAAGATGAAATGTGTGCAGCTTTAGGAGGAAGAGCAGCCGAACAGCTTATGTTTGGGAAAATTTCTACAGGTGCATTGAGCGATTTGGAGAAAATAACCAAACAAGCCTATGCAATGATAAGTATTTACGGATTAAGTGAACGATTGGGAAATATTAGTTACTATGATTCATCAGGACAATCTGACTATTCTTTTTCTAAACCTTATTCAGAAAAAACAGCTCAATTAATTGATGAGGAAGTAAGTAAACTTATTGATGAATCTTATCAACGAACACTTGCTATTCTTGAAAAAAACAAAGATAAATTAATATTACTTGCAGAAAAATTATTAGAAAAAGAAGTTATCTTTAGAGACGATTTAGAAGCAATTTTTGGAAGAAGTGCGTTTGAAGAAGAATTGAAAGAAGAAAAGAAAAGCTCTAAGAAAAAAGCAAAAACAGTTGTTGTTATTGAAGATGAAGCTGATGCGACAGATAAAGCAACCCCTTTAAATGAAGGAAAACCGACAGACGAATCTACTATTGAAAAAGAAAGTTAATGACTCAAAAGTGGGTGCTAATTCATACAACAAGCAATGCCAATTCGGCTCAAATTGTAAAGGGTGTTTTGGAAAACAATGCAATTCTTGTTGTTATAATTAATAAAAAAGATTCGATGCACTTGCATTTAACCAATGCAGTTATTGAATTGTATGTTAACCCAAGTGATGTTGTTAATGCTAAATACATTATCGAAAAAAACAAATTGAATTAACAAATGCTTCAACGAACCATAACTGGATTTTTTTTTGTATCTATTTTGTTGGCTGCGGTTTATTTCGGGGCTTATTCAACACTTTTTGTTTTTATCATTATTGTTTTGTTAGGTATTGATGAGTTTTATTCGTTAGTAAAAAAAAGTAAAGAGATTAAACCAATTGCTTTTTTTGGAACATTTGCAGGGTTAGTTATCTTTCTTTTGTTGGCAATGGCTGCTCAGCAAACTATTCCTTACACATATACATTTTTTTGTATCCCTGTTGTTTTTATTTTTTTCATTATCGAGTTATACCGAAAAAAGAATCACGCATTTTTAAATATTGCCTACACGCTTTTAGCGATAGTTTACGTAGCACTTCCATTTGCGATGTTGTATCACATAGGGTTTTACAATGGAAATAAATTTACAGACACATTTAACTATCAACTTATTATAGGTTTTTTTCTGCTACTTTGGGCTAATGACACTGGAGCATATTTAGCTGGTAGGTTTTTTGGAAAGCACAAACTCTTTGAACGAATTTCTCCAAAAAAAACATGGGAAGGAAGTATTGGAGGAGGTTTGTTTGCTCTTCTTTGGGCTTATTTAATTAGTTTGGTTTTTGATAATTTAGCTCTAAACCAATGGTTAATATTTGCCATTATTACCGTAATTTTTGGTGGATTAGGTGATTTAGTAGAATCAATGCATAAGCGAAACCTAAATATCAAAGATTCTGGAAAATTACTTCCTGGTCATGGTGGGGTTTTAGATCGGTTTGATGGTTTGTTTTTAGCTGTTCCTTTTATTTATACTTATTTACAGCTTATTTCTAAATAGTGTCTGTCTATAAAGTCCAATTTTTTTCAATTTTTTCCTTTTGGAATTTTATTCCAGCCAGTTATTTAGGGCTAATTTCTGTAATTTTTTTCTATTAGTCCATTTTTTTTGTTTTTATCATTTT
>JAHYJH010000004.1 GCA_019429185.1 Vicingaceae bacterium | reverse complement strand
TACTCGCTTACTAACTGTAATTTGTAATGCTCGTCTCATTTTTTACCGCAAAAAAAAAGAAAAATGCAAACCTATTATCAAGCAGACAATATATTTATCGACAGGCAATTGTTAATCAATGCACTAGATGGTGGACAACAAAACAAGATTGGTATTGCTCAGTTTATTCATACCCACATAGAGATAAACTTGAAGTAACACCTTTGGAGTGTGGTAACTGGGATGGTCATTCAGTTCGTTGTCTTACAGATTTATCTAACAATTGTTTAAAACAATCTAATAAGGCAGAAAAAAAGGAAACCAAAGATGATTTATTATAACCCTTTTCTATTATAATTGTTTAGCAGACAAAAATATAACAAATCTAAAAATAAAAAAACATTAACAATTTTATAACCCATAAAAAATTTATACATGAAAGTAACAGAAATTATAAAAAAAGGAACATATCTTCAAGGTGGAATTCGTTCATTGTTTATTGCAGATAAAGATTTTATCTATCAAGGGCTTCCTTTATTAAAGAATAGCTTAATTTACTACAACGGTAAAAACGCAATACAAGTGAATATGGTAGAGCTTGCACTTTTTCAAGAAGCAAACATTCCTGAATTAATAACAGCTAAATTACATCAGGATGATAAATTTAATTATTTAGTAGATAAATGCAGTAATTGCGAATCTGAGATTACAAAATTAAAAGCTAATTGGTTTGGTATATGGCATGAAAATCACTTTGATAATTGGTCAGGTTCTTTTGCTGATTATATTGAAAGAATTAGTGAGTCCCCAGTCATAGAATATTCAGGAATTACTTTTAGTTCATTAATGTATAAATACAATACACTTACATCTTCATTGGATTATTTCATTAATGTAAAACCTATTAGCCTCGAAATTGGTAATAAGTTAATTAAATTACCAGCATTTTTGGAAATATCTCGAGAGAAAACAAGTTATGTTATTATCCCATTGAGAAAAACATTTGAATACCACAATTTTGTTTTACAAGGTGTTTCATCTTTGTCAGAAGAAGGAATTTTAATAAGTGAAAGTGCTGAAGAATTTGATGTTGAAATATTTGGGCATAATGAATTTAAGAATATGATAATTTCTAAGGGTAATAAGATGTACATTTCAAGTAATGGAGATGTTGAAATAGAAATATATAATAATAAAACTAATAAAATAGAAAAGTACAGAATTGATAAAGTTTCCAACTAAGCAATAGTTACAAAATAAAGGAGAATTTAAACAAATTGAAGCATTACTTAATGCTGGTGGCGAAAACATAATAGAACCTATACAGAAAGAACAAGTTGAGTCAGTTGTATTAAAAATTGTAGATAATTTTATCAAAAACTCATTATGAATAAAGAAGAATTTATAAAAGATTTAGAAGAACTTACAGCTATAATACAAAGTAGAATAGACAAATGTGTTGCAGAACTCAGATATGAAGAATCTGCTTTTTATCGTGATGTAAAGAAAGATGTTGAAGAAAAAATTAAAACATTAAAAAGTGAGTGATGATTTTGAATTTAAAGAAATTACGCTAAAGAGCATTAAACATTGGGTATATGACCCAGTACAAAATTGTACTGTGTTAAAGTTTAATTTGCATTTGAGTGAACAAGAATGGGTAAGCGATGGCAAAATAAATAAAACAATACTTTGGAGAGTATCAGGAGGGGAACACATGACACACTACCTATTATGGGAGTTAATTGAGCATGATTTTGAGAATATTTCAAAAAAATTGAACACGTATGATGATGAAGGTTATATCGTTGATGCTGTTGATGTTGAAACAGCCATTAAAATTCGGGATGAATATATTCAAAAAATACTAGCCAGCCCAAATTGTAAATTGAGAAATGTATTTTTACCAGCAGGTCTTTCCGATAAAAATGGTAGAATAATTCCGTATTACTATACTCGTTTTTTAGATATTGAAATTGATGAAGATGAAATAATCCACTTTTTTAATTCAGGAAATGCTTACTCCATCAGCACTACTCCTTTTGAAATTATGAAATTGCAATATGAGATTAATTCATCTCTATGTGAAATAGAAATAGAAGAAGAAGAAGAAAGACTAATACATCATAAAGTAGATATAGAAGAATTTGTTAAATTATTAACACCAACTGTGGCTGAGGTATATTTCAATGAAAATATTAACCCAGATGATATTCATTTAATTATTGATGATGTTACAGATAATGAAAAAAGTGGGGTGGTTACCGATAAGTTTGGAAATTGGAAATTTTTCTTTTTGATAAGAAGAGGAAGAAACCTCGAAGCATAAAATAACACATTCTTCTTCCATTTAAATCCCTACTCTCACGAGTTTAGTAAAACTCAGATATGAAGAATCTGCTTTTTATCGTGATGTAAAGAAAGATGTTGAAGAAAAAATTAAAACATTAAAAAATGAGTGATGATTTTGAATTTAAAGAAAAAACATTAAAATACATCGAACATTGGGTATATGACCCAGCACAAAATTATACCGTGCTGAAGTTTGATTTGTATTTGAACGAAGAGTGGTGTAGCGATGATGAAACCAACAAAACAATGCGTTGGAGAGTAACAGGTGGAGAACACATGAAACACGGCAAATTAGAACGGTTAATTGAGCATGACTTTGAAGATATTTCAAAAAAATTGAACACGTATGATAATGAAGATTATATTGTTGATACGGTTGATGTTGAAACTGCTATTAAAATTCGGGATGAATACATTCAAAAAATACGATCCAACCCAACTTGTAAAGTGAGAAAAATATTTTTACCGGCAGGTCTTTCCGATAAAAATGGCAAAATAATTTCGTATTATTATAAACGTTTTTTAGTCTATGAAATAGATGAAGATAAAATAATCCACTTTCTTAATTCAGGAAATGCATACTCCATCAGCACTACTCCTTTTGAAATTATGAAATTGCAATATGAGTTTAATTCATCTCTATGTGAATTAGACGAAGAAGAAAAAGAAGAAATGGAGTATAAAGTAGGTTTTGAAGAATTTATTAAATCATTACCCCCAACTGTTGCTGAAACATACTTTAAAGAAGATGTTCATTCAGAAGATATTCATTTAACCCTTACATCAAAAATTATATTTAACGAATACTTAGCCAAAATTGGAATGGTTACCGATAAGTTTGGAAATTGGAAATTATTTTTTTCATATTCTATAATACCATTATCTAACAATTAACTTTTTCAACTAAATTTTTTAATTTTGAAGAAACGACTAAAATGAAAGCATCACATTCATCTTCAATGAAAATCCCTAATAACTCCATTGAAGTTTTTGATGCTCCTACACGTTATTTGTTTCAAGGAAAACTTAACAAAATAGAAATTGATAACAAATTAAGTTCTATTTCTTTTTTTATTTTAGCTCCAATAAATTTTGATAACTGGGCTGTTGGCAATGGAACTATTTTTGAAGAAATAAAAGTTGTTGTCAATTTTAAAACCCTAATTATAGGTTTATTAAACAAGGAAACTTTTAATGTAAAAAATAAAATAGAAACAATAGCTGCTTTTCAACATCGAGTATTTCAACTCAATCCTAACTTCAAAGATCCATTAGTTGATAATAATAGTTTAAACCTCCCTCTAAGTATAAATGTTGCTGTAAAAAAAGATGCTTCTAAAATAAAATGGGATATATTGGAATTTATTATTCCAGAAGATAAAGTAGAAATACCTCTTGTAAGAATCACTATAAGCAATGTCGATATTTTTGATTTCCAAGGAAATAAGTTAGGTAGAAAAACAATTGAATCGAAAGTTGTTGATTATTATAACAACAAACTTTCTAATCCGTTGGAATATTCAAAACTAGAACTAAAAGAGCTTCACAACATAAAAAACAGTTATGAATTTCATACAAACAAACTAGGGAATTGGTATTGGTTTCAAGCACAATTTAACACTAAAAACCAACACATAAAAAAATCTGATGGAGATTTACTTAGACCGCTTTGGGTTGAATTTGATGAAATTAAAAAAGATGAATATGGCTATGTGGAAAGCATAAGATTAACAAAAGTTATTTATGATAAAGCAGCACTATTAAAAGTAAAAAATACTGATAATTTATGGTGGTTACCTCCTACAGATTATAGTGCGTTAATTGTCTTTCTATCTAATGAGTTAATTCATTCAACTGCTTCAAACCCATTTCAAGAACTCATAGATTTATACATTTCACAATGGGAATTAAACGATAATATTGATAGTTCGTTCCTTTATGATTTAAAAAAAATTATCGCTGCTGTTCCCAAACTTGCCAACCACCAAAATAAATCAGATTTTTTTAAACAACTGAATTACTGTGTAAAAAAAAGAAACCTTATTTGGCTTTAGATTTTAAAATAGCTACTTTTAAACACACTTTATCAATAAGTTTAAGTAAAAAAAATAATTAATGAAAAAAAAAATAATTAATGGTTTGGGAAAATATTGTACGGCAGGTACAAAAGAAAAACCTCTTGTTTGTCCGTTAAATGGTCAACGTCAGCAGAACAATTATCAACATACCCCAATGCAGTACATTGAAGGAGATCCGAAATCAGCTATTTGGATAGTTGGTTTAAATCCGAAATTTAACAATAACAATAATGATTTACACTTTAGAAACTCACAAAGTCTTAAAAACCCATTAACACCAAACACCCACCCTTATTTCAAACCATTTTTGCGTGTTTCAGGTGAATTATGGAAAAAAGATATTAATGGTATTTTAAGTGCCAATTTTGCGCACACAGATTTAGTATGTTGTGCGACAGAAAAATTTCCTCCTCCTCCTTCTCTTTTAACAAAACCAGAGGCTGAATTGGTAATTGAAAATTGTAAGCCCTATTTAATTGCTAAACTCAAACAGAACATACCCAAATTAATTATAGGAGCTGGTAAAAGAACTTGTATAGAATTGGTAAAAACTTTCATGTCAGAAAAAGATAAAACTGGAATTTTATTGCAAAATAAAAACATAACTAATTCTCATATAGAAAAATATCATATAGAAAAATATATAGAAGGCATGACTCAAACAACATTATTAATTGATGAAAAATTTGAAGTCCCCATCATTTTCAGCGTTCATCTTAGCCAAAGTAACTATTGGAGCGATAGAAGATTAGGCAGAGAGATTGAACAGGTACTCGGAGAAATAAATTATCAAAATTTACCCTAATAAAAAGTAAAATGTAAACAAATCCCATGGAAAAACACATTCTTTCCAAATCTACATTCATCAAAGGAATGCAATGCAACAAGGCATTGTATTACCACAAACACAACAGGGAGCTAAGAGATGAGTTGAGTGCCACTCAGGAAGCTATTTTTGCTCAGGGAACTTCCGTTGGTGAATTGGCTCAAGAACTCTATCCAGGAGGAGTGGATTGCTCACCCGAAAGCTATTATGACTTTCAAGCTGCTGTAATCAAAACGCAAGAAGAAATAGAAAAAGGGACAACAGTCATTTATGAAGCAGCTTTTCAATATAACGGAGTGTTGGCAGTATTGGATATTTTGGTAAAACACAAAGATGGTTGGAGAGCTTATGAAGTTAAAAGCTCAACGAGTGTAAGCGAAATCTATGAACTAGATGCAACCATTCAGTATTACACAATTACCAATTCAGGTATTAACCTAAAAGATATTTCTATTGTTCACATCAATAATAAATACGTGAAAAAGGGTTCTATTGATGTAAACAAACTGTTTACCATTGAATCTGTAAAAGAACGAGTGCTTCAATTGTTACCAAGTATTCCCAATCAGGTCAATCATCTAAAAAATATATTGCAACAACCCGAAGCACCAACAAGAGACATTGGCCCACATTGCAATTCTCCTTATCCATGCGATTTTATAGGTCATTGTTGGAAGCATGTTCCAGCATATTCCATCTTCAATATTGCCCGCTTAAATGCAGCTAAAAAGTTTGAACTGTACGAGAACAACATACTTCACTTAAAGGATATTCCTGAAGCTTTTCCTTTAAACGACAACCAATGGATGCAGGTACAAAGCGAAGTCAGAAATGAAACATTCATTAACAAAGAAACCATACACACATTTATTCAAGACCTTAACTATCCAATTTATCATTTAGATTTTGAAACCTTTACATCTGCTGTTCCAATTTTTGACAACAGCCGACCCTATCAGCAATTGGTATTCCAATATTCACTTCACATAGAAAGTAAAGATGGGAAGGTAGAGCACAAAGAATTTTTAGCAGAAACGAATGGGATAGACCCTCGTATTCATTTCATTAAAAGCTTAATAGCTAATTGCGGAAACAAAGGAGATATATTGGTTTATAACATTTCTTTTGAACGAAGCAAATTATTCGACCTCATTGAATTTTCTCCTAAACATAAAGTTCCTATTCTAAAAATCATTAATCGCTTAAAAGATTTAATGATTCCTTTCAGAGAACGCTGGTATTACACTCCAAAGATGCAGGGCTCTTATTCAATAAAGAAAGTTCTTCCTGCTTTGTTTCCTGAATTAACTTATCAAAACTTAACTATTCAGGATGGAGGAACAGCAAGTAATACCTTCGCAAACATGCTTCAAGGTAATTTTAAAGGAGATATTGAACAAACAAAAAAAGATTTATTGGCTTATTGTGCGTTGGACACGTTGGCTATGGTAAAAATTTTAGAAAAGTTAAAAGAAATATACAAATGAAAAAATTAATTTTAATACTCGCAATCATTCCAACATTAGTATATTCTAATGTAAATGATCATTATAAAAAATTAGATTCTCTTTTTGATGTTAATGATAATAAAGGATTTTCTACATATTTTTTATCTAATTTAAAAGATATTGAAGATGATACTATAAATTTAGAAATGAAATTTAATATGTATTATCATTTTTCAAGTTGTGTAGAAGTTGAAGACATTAGTATTAAATTATTGAAAATGTCGAAATCTTTAAATTCAGAATATCAAAAAGAAGCAATATTTAATCATATATTTTCAAATTCATCAGGAGGGATAGATTATTATGGATTATATAGTATGGTAGACGATATGGATTTAAATTCTAAAGAAAAACAAAAAATTAAAAAACTTATTAGAGTATATCAAAATTTATTAGAACTTAATAATGATAGAGAAAAAGGAGAAAGAGAATTAAATGAATTAAATGAAGAATTTGGATATTATTCTTATTTTTATTTATATATTATAAACATTATAATGTGTGAAACTGAAGAAAATAGAAATAAATATTTAAAAGATATTAATAATAATAATATAAAATTTAAATGTTCATCAAAATATATAGAAAAACATCATATATATGGAATATATTATATGGCAACAGAATTATATTTTGAAAATAATAATCTTGTAAAATTTAAAGAATAATTAGATAAATTTAGTTTTAAAGATAATTCAGATTATCTAGCTAAAATGATAGAATATTATAAATTAAAAAATAATATAGATTCTATATATCATTATATTAATTTATATTCTTCAAATTTACGTGTTAAACAATCTGATGGAAATCAATATCAAAGTATTTTAATTAATAGAAAATTAGAAAAAGAAATGAAAATAGATGCTATTAAAAAAGAGATGGAAAAAAGAAGGTTAATTAATATAGGATTTATTATATTATCAATTATTTTTATATTATTTATAGGAGTTGTTACTAAATTATATTTTAAAATTAAAAAAGAAAAAGAAGATAAAGATATTTTATACAAAGAATTAAATCATAAAAATACAGAAATAAATGATAGTATAAATTATTCTAAAGGTATACAAGAATCAATTTTACCTATAATAGAAGATGAAAATGTATTTACATTATTTAAACCAAAAGATATTGTTAGTGGAGATTTTTATTGGACAGGAGAAAAAAATGGTAGAAAATTATATGTTACAGCTGATTGTACAGGACATGGAGTTCCAGGAGCATTATTATCAATGTTATGTTCTCAATTATTAACTGAAGGTTTATCAAAATATAATGATTTAAAAAGTATTATTGATTATGTTAGTATTAGTATTGATAATAAAATGTCTGAAATTGGAAGAAGAGATTCTTTAGAATTAAGTATTATATCTATTAAAGATAATAATGTTGAATTTTATGGAATAAAAAGACCCTTGTTTTTTGTAAGAGAAGGAAACATAGAAGTTTTTAAACCTGAAAATGATGTTATTACTTTTGATATGAAAAAAAATAATGATTTATTATATATGACATCTGATGGTTATATTGATCAGTTTGGAGGAGAAGCTGGTAAAAAATTTGGATCTAAAAGATTTAGAGAATATTTATTAGAACTTTCAAAAATAGAATTTAAGTATCAAAAAGATTTATAAGATGAAAACTTTGAAAGTTATAGAGGAAATGAAGAACAAATTGATGATGTATTAGTAATGGGTTTTAAAAACCCCCACTGCACGTAATTTGAAGCGTTAGCAAAGAGTGATGGCAACTCGGGCTTAAAAACTACAAAGTCAAAATAATTATTACTTTTGAGGTTTGTATGTAGTAGAAGAACAAAAAATTATAAAAAATAGAATTGATATTTTCTTTTGTTTGTGAAGACACAAACAAAGGCAAAGAAAATTATTATTAAATTAAACTTTTTTAACATATGTTAATATGTTAAATTTTCATATTATAATTCTAATGAAATGAAGTTATTAAAAGAACAATATATGCGTCAGACAAATACTGGTCATATTTATATGCAGTTGGCTGATATTTTTGATATGTCTGAAGAGAATCGTAAGAAGTTAGATGTTTTATTAGATGAGCCAGATAATGAAACTGAATATGCTGGAGCTGATATTGATTGGCTTATAAAAGTAGAAGAATTATTTCCTATTATAGAAGAAGATAAGTACCTATGGTATGGAGAATTATGGAGAGTAGTTAAAGATAATATGAATACCAGAAAACAAATGTCATTAAATTAAAAAACAGAAGTTGCTTGTATTCAGTGAGTGTTATACCAAGCACTAACACCACCACGTGCGTAGGCTCCCTTTAGGGATTAAGGGTGCGCGTGAGCCTTTAAATTTTCTACATAAATATTTGTAAAATATTGATGACAAGTAAATTAAAAATTAGTTATATAGGAGTAACAAATTATCAAAGCAACCAAATTTTAAATTAGTAAATACCTTACACCAAAATTGTACGATTCGCCCAAACCAGCTCCTCTGGCTTGAAAAAAATAGGAATAGGACATTTCTATGGTAACATTATCAAACAGTTGCATTTTAAATCCTAAGCCAGCTAAACTATAACCCTGAGAAAAATTATTTCCTAAATCTACTAACTCAAAATGTTGAAGATAAATTAAAGCCGTGTATTTTGAAGTGATGAAATAACTTAAAAAAGCACTTACAGGAATCCCTAAACTATTGTTCGCATAACGCTCTCCAACATTCTGAAATTGAGTTGCATCTTTAGCTTTTCCGCCAAAATTATAAGCAAAATCAATTTCTGTAAATAACTGAAATTTTCTACCCGGAAAAGTCTTGTCATAAAAAAGTCGGTTTTCGATTACATAACTTCTCTTATCTAAAAAAAAGCGTGGTTGATCTTCAAATATTGGCGCAAAAAAACTAGATTGAATGGTGAAGTTTTTGGAATTCTTGTTAGGTCGCCATTTTAAACTAATACCAACACTTGTTAATGCTCTTGCCGAATTACTTTTGTTATCAATAAATTTAAGCGGACTCCAACGATTTTCATTAATCGTATTCGATTTAAAATTGAAAATAAACCCTAAATTAGCTGTTGATTTTTTAGAAACTCCAGTAAATACCTCAAAAGTTGTTGTGAAAAAATTAGAGCGAGGTTCATTTATTATTTTACCGTTATCTTCACGTTTGTTTTGTGTATAAAGGCTATTAAAAATTTTAACATCCCAATTTTGGTCTTTAATTAATTGTGATGGTGTAAATTTTTGTAAATTACTTTGTGAAGTATCTATTTGAGTAAACCCATAAAAAGATACACTCCAAAATATTACTACTAAAAAAAATTGCTTCATTATTAATTAAACACGTAAGGTTAGAATAAAAGACTTTATTTCTGTATAAATTGATATATTTACCAAATATACGATTAGTCGTAAAAACAATAAATCCTTACAAGTTGTCAGTTTTAAGTTTAATAATCGACTTTTAGGAAAAGCATATTAAATAAAATGAAACGAGCCATGTTTAAAAGCCTAACACACAGGAGTATTATTATAGGCGACTTCCATCTGACCGATTTAATAAAATAAATATAAACAGATGAAACGAGCCATGTTTAAAAGCCTAACACACAGGAGTATTATTATAGGCGACTTCCATCTGACCGATTTAATAAAATAAATATAAACAGATGAAACGAGCCATGTTTAAAAGTCTAACACACAGGAGTATGATTATAGGCGACTTCCATCTGACCGATTTAATAAAATAAATATAAACAGATGAAACTTTCGGGACTCGTAACCAAAATACATTTATTTTCCGAAAAGCTATTTGGTTTCGGTATATATATTTAATTTAAAAAAAGAACTTAAAAAACTATGAAAGCATCAGATTTATTTGTAAAAGCACTCGAAAACGAAGGCGTTGAATACATTTTTGGCGTACCCGGAGAAGAAAATTTAGATTTTTTAGATTCGTTACGAAATTCCTCTATAAAATTAGTTCTTACTCGGCACGAGCAGGGAGCTGGTTTTATGGCAGCAACCTATGGCAGATTAACAGGGAAACCAGGTGTTTGCATTGCAACCTTAGGGCCTGGAGCAACAAACTTTGTTACCCCCGCTGCTTATGCTCAGCTTGGAGCAATGCCTATGTTAATGATTACAGGGCAAAAACCTATTAAAAAAAGTAAACAAGGGCAATTTCAAATTGTGAATATTGTTGATTTAATGCGACCTATAACCAAATTTACCAAGCAAATTGTTAATGCCAACAACATTGCCTCATTGGTTAGAGAGGCATTTCGTTTAGCAATAGACGAAAGACCAGGGGCAGTCCATTTAGAACTCCCCGAAGATATTGCAAATGAACAATGCTCCGAACAAGTTTTTGAAGCTGTTGGCAGTAGGCGACCAAATGCCGGAGAGGTTGTTATTCAACAAGCAGTTGAAATGATAGAAAATGCAAAAATGCCTTTATTACTTATTGGTGCTGGTGCTAACCGAAAAAACACAAGTAAAGCCCTAACCGATTTTGTGAACAAATTAGAAATTCCATTTTTTAATACCCAAATGGGAAAAGGAGTCGTTGATGAGCGTCATCCACTATACTTAGGTACAGCAGCACTTTCGGATAACGACTTTTTGCATTGTGCGATAAACCGAGCCGATTTAATTATAAATGTTGGTCACGATGTGATTGAAAAACCACCCTTTTTTATGGAACACAGTGGAACAAAAGTAATACACGTAAATTATTTTCCTGCTCAGGTTGATGCTGTTTATTTTCCACAACTCAATGTAGTTGGAGATATTGATACTTCGGTAGAAAACATTGCAAACAGCATTAAAAACAAATCAAATTGGGATTTTTCTTATTTTGAACGCATAAAAAACGAAGTAAATATACATCTTACAAAATATTTTGAAGATACCCGTTTTCCTTTATTGCCTCAGCGATTAGTAAACATAGTAAGAAATCAACTACCCGAAGATGGAATAGTTACGCTTGATAATGGTGTTTATAAAATTTGGTTTGCCCGAAATTACAAATGCTACAATCGAAACTCACTGCTGTTGGATAACGCTTTAGCTACTATGGGAGCAGGATTACCTTCCGCAATGTTGGCTAAACTAATCAATCCAAATCGAAAAGTAATTGCTGTTTGCGGTGATGGTGGTTTTATGATGAACTCGCAAGAACTAGAAACAGCTGTTCGTTTAAAATTAAATTTAGTAGTTATTATCTTAAACGATGGTGCTTACGGAATGATAAAATGGAAACAAGAAGGAATGGGTTTTGATAATTTTGGGTTGGATTATGCCAATCCTGATTTTGTGAAATATGCCGAAAGTTATGGTGCTTATGCTCATCGACCAACTTCCGATGAAGATTTTAGAAATACATTAGAAAAATGCCTTAATGCTGATGGCGTTCATGTTATTGATTTAGCTGTTGATTATTCGTTAAATCATTCCATTTTAAATGTGTTATTAAAAGAAAAATCGTGTATTTTGTAAATAGTCTAATCTCTAATCTCTAATTATGTTAAAAGTATTTTCCCCATTCGATCAAAGTTTAATAAAAGAGCTTCCCTTAATTGGCAAAGCAGAAGTTGAAAAACAATTACAAACGGCTTATGCTCTTTTTCAACATCAATCCAATTGGTTGCCTGCCTATCAACGCATCGAAATTTTAGAAAAAACAGCTGAAATAATGAAATCGCAAGTAGAAAAGCTTACCAAAATTGCTGCTCAAGAAGGTGGAAAACCTTATATGGATTCAAAAGTTGAAGTGTTAAGAGCAATAAATGGTGTAAAATTAGCTGCCGAACACATTTCACAATTAAAAGGCGAACAAATACCAATGAGTTTAACAAAGGCATCAGAAAACAGAATGGCTTTTGTTTCCAGAGAACCGATTGGTGTAGTTGTTTCGGTAAGTGCATTTAATCACCCCTTAAATTTAACCATACATCAAACGGTTACAGCCATAGCATCAGGTTGCCCTGTTATCATAAAACCAGCCTCAACAACGCCTCTTTCGTGCTTAAATTTTATTGAAATTTTAAAACAAGCCGGTTTGCCCGATGGTTGGTGCCAAGCCAGTATTTGCGATAGGGAAGCAGCTACATTTTTAGTAACCGATAAAAGAGTTAATTATTTTTCGTTTATAGGTTCTGCAGCAGTTGGTTGGAAACTAAAATCACAACTTTCGCCTGGCACAAGGTGTGCATTAGAGCATGGTGGAGTTGCTCCTGTTATTGTTGAACAAGATGCCGATTTAAACGAATTAATTCCTTCGTTATTAAAAGGTGGTTTTTATCATGCGGGACAGGTTTGCGTTTCGGTGCAACGTGTTTTTGTGCATCAATCAATTTGCGATAAAGTGGCTAACGAATTAGCCACTTTAGCTAAAAAACTTATTGTAGGAAATCCGCTTGACGAAAAAACAGAAGTTGGCCCACTTATCACACCAAGTGAAGTAGATAGAGTTGAGAAATGGGTAAATGAAGCCATAGCAAAAGGTACTACTGTTTTGTGTGGTGGAAAGCGAATTTCTGAAACTTGTTATGAACCAACCGTTTTATTAAATCCTCCTTTAGATGCAACCGTTTCTACTCACGAAATTTTTGGACCCGTAGTTTGTATTTATGCTTACTCGGATAGAGAAAAAGCAATAGAAATTGCCAACAGTTTAGAGGTGCATTTTCAGGCAGCCGTTTTTACAAAAAACATTGATATTGCGTTAGATACCGTAAAAAAACTAAATGCAACTGCGGTGATGGTAAATGATCACACCGCTTTTAGAGTAGATTGGATGCCTTTTGGAGGAAGAGATGCTTCTGGAATTGGTATGGGAGGAATTCCTTATACCATGCACGAAATGACGAGAGAAAAATTAATGGTAATTAAAAGTAATGCTTTATAGCGTGTTAACCGATATTTAATTAGAGTCTGTCTGTAAAGTCCAACTTCTTCGTTATTCTCGTTTTTGAAACAGTTATCCCGATAGCTATCGGGGCTCCTGATTTTCAAAACTTCGAAAGCCTCGAATTTGAACTTTACAGTTCAGCCTCTCGACTAAATGGACAGACACTAATTAGAGGCTGTCTTTAAAGTCGGAAATCCGATGAAGAACGTCATTGCGAAGCCCAAGCGTTTGGGTTGAGTGTTGGAGCTGAAGCAATCTGTCTAATCGAAGGACAGATTATCAATGCTTTTTTATTGTAAATTTAGGGATTGATGCTACTCCGTGGTGCTTCGTGCCTTGCAATGACGATAGCGATGAGCATGGGTGTGTCTTTGTCTTCAGTTAGCAAAAGCTGTTGCAAAGTGTTGTTTTTTGCCAACTGTTGACTGAAGATTGAGAACTTAATTGTAAAAAGTAATACATTATGGACAGACACTAATTACCAATTTAAAAAACAATAAATATAAACACATGAAAGTAAGAGAAACATTTATCCTAGTATCAGTAATTATAATTGCCTCAATTTTAGGGTTGTCATTAATTTGGAAACCCATTTTATGGAGTTTTATTTTTTTCGGACCTATCATTTTATTAGGTTATTCTGATGTACTACAAACCAAGCACACCATCAAAAGAAATTTTCCGGTTTTAGGACATTTCAGATACATACTAGAAAAAGTGCGTCCGGAAATTATGCAATATTTTGTTGAAACAGATACCGAAGGAACTCCCATCAATAGAATTTTTAGGTCATTAATTTATCAACGTGCAAAGAATGTAAACGATACTACTCCTTTTGGAACACGAATAAATGTTTATCAAAATGGCTATGAGTGGATGGATCATTCTGTGTATGCAAAGAACGGACATGATTTAGACACCTCGCCAAGAGTGTTGATTGGAGGAAAAGATTGTAAACAACCTTACTCGGCTAGTATTTTAAATATCTCAGCCATGAGTTTCGGTGCATTGAGCCAAAATGCTGTCTTAGCAATGAATACTGGTGCAAAAATGGGTGGGTTTGCCCACAACACTGGCGAAGGAGGAATTAGTCCTTACCATAAAAAACCAGGTGGGGATTTAATTTGGCAAGTAGGCACTGGTTATTTCGGTTGTAGAGATGAGCAAGGCAATTTTTGTGCAGATACATTTCAAAAAAATGCTGCTTTAGAAAATGTGAAAATGATAGAAATTAAACTATCGCAAGGAGCAAAACCAGGGCATGGGGGAATTTTACCTGCAAGTAAAAATACCGAAGAAATTGCTACCATTAGACACGTGAAACCTTTTACGGATGTTCATTCTCCTCCAGGACATACTTCTTTTAATAATGCCGAAGGATTAATGCAATTTATTAAACAATTAAGAGATTTATCTGGCGGAAAACCAGTTGGATTCAAGTTGTGCGTTGGTAAAAAACAAGAATTTATCGACTTTTGTGAAGCCATGCTAAAAACAGGAATTAAACCCGATTTTATCACTGTTGATGGAGGTGAGGGTGGTACTGGAGCTGCTCCAGTAGAGTTTTCAAACTCGTTGGGAATGCCACTTAGAGATGGATTAGCATTTGTTGTTGACACACTTAAAAAATACGACTTAAAAAAAGATATAAAAGTAATTGCCTCAGGAAAAATATTTACAGGCTTTCATATAGCCAGAGTTATCGCTTTAGGGGCAGATATGTGCAACAGTGCCAGAGCCATGATGATGGCAGTAGGTTGTATTCAAGCTTTACAATGCAATACAAACACGTGTCCAGTTGGTGTTGCTACTCAAAATAAAAGTTTAATGAAAGGATTAAATGTCGCAGATAAATCGGTAAGAGTAACAAATTTTCACAGAGAAACCGTTAAAAGTTTTGTTGAATTATTAGCAGCTTCTGGATTATCAAAACCCGAAGAATTAACCAGAATACACATCAACAGAAGGGTTTCGGAAACAAAGGTGATGAAATACAGTGAAATATATCCTGAATAAGTTACTTTTGTTTGATGATAATTGGAATGTGAAAATGTAACAATTTAAAAATGTGATGATGTGAGAATGTGGAAAAGTAGAATTTTGAAAATAAAAATCTGCGATAATCTGCGATAATCTGCGGGAAAAGAAATGTGAGAATGTGATGATGTGAGAATGTGGAAAAGTAGAATTTTGAAAATAAAAATCTGCGATAATCTGCGTCATCTGCGGGAAAAGAAATGTGAGAATGTGATGATGTGTGAATGTGGAAATGTAGAATTTTGAAAATAAAAATCTGCGATAATCTGCGTCATCTGCGGGAAAAGAAATGTGAGAATGTGAGAATTAAAAACTTGTAACTTTACGAGAAAAAAATCTGTGTTATAAAAATATACAAATGAATAGTCCTCTTTTAATAGCAGCCGAACAGCACGTTTTCAACTTGTTTAAGCAACACTATAACACTAAATTGGTTTATCATAACTTTAAGCATACCAACGAAGTGGTTGAAAATGCTAAAGAAATTGCTAAAGCAGAAAAAATTAGTGATGAAGAATTAGAATTGGTCTTAATTGCTGCTTGGTTTCATGATGTAGGTTATTTAAAAAGCTGCGAAAATCATGAACAACTTGGTGTTGATGAGGCAACAAGTTTTCTTCAAGAGCATAAAATTTCCTTAGAAAAAATAAAAGTTGTTTCATCCTGTATTTTAGCTACCAAACTGAAAGTTGAACCAACTAATTTATTAGAAGAAATTATCTGTGATGCCGATATGACTGGTTTATCTAAGCCAAACTACAACGAACGAACGCTTTTATTAAGAACAGAATTTGAATTAATTAAAAAAGAAGAAACATTAAACGAAGAAGATTGGCTAAAAAAAGAAATTGATTTTCTTACCAATCAAAAATATTATACCAAATATGCCCAACTTAATTTAAACGAAAAGAAAATTCAAAATCTTTTACAAAAAGAAAAAGAGATTGAAAAAATTTTAAAAAAACAAAACAAAAAAGAAATTCCCGAAAAAGGCATTGAAACCATGTTTAGAACAGCACTAAAAAACCACATGGAATTAAGTGCTATTGCCGATAATAAAGCAAATATAATGCTTAGTATTAATGCGTTGGTTATTTCAATAGTGGTTTCATCATTAATATCAAAATTTGATAAGCACCCCGAATTTATATTTCCAACGGTATTAATGTTGGTAATATGTTTAATAGCCATAGTTTTAGCAACCTTATCAACAAAACCAAAAATAACCGAAGGAAAGTTTACTACTGATGACGTGAAAAATAGAAAAGCTAATTTGCTGTTTTTTGGAAATTTTCATAGTATGAATCTGCCCGATTATGAGTGGGGAATGAAAGAATTAATGAAAGATGGGGATTATTTATATTCTTCTTTAATAAGAGATTTATATTATTTAGGCGTTGTTTTGTCTAAAAAATACACCTACCTAAGGTGGTGTTATATCGTTTTTATGTATGGAATGATTTTAAGCGTTAGCGTTTATGCTGTTGTTATTTTATTTACAAATCATCATTAATTTTATCTTCTAAAATAGCTCTAAAATTGGCTATTGATTTAGTAAATGATTTTCGCATTACTTCTTTAAACATTCTATTTAAAAAGGTGTTTTTAAAGAAAATATCCATAGAAAGTTTTATTTCATTATCATTGAAGGGTTCGATGGTAAAAACATGGCTAGAAGTAGGTAAAAACCCTCCATTAATTACTCTTTCGGCATAAATAATTTTGTTATCAGAAGTAGTTTTATTTTCTGATGTTACAATGTTTAACGAATTAAACGGCAACAAACATTCGTGTTGTGTTCCAATTCGAGGCACTTTAGTTTGGTCAAACTTTACCTTTTTAAGTCCAACTATCCACTCTTTTTTTCGGTTGAGGTCTTTAAGTAGCTCATGAGCTTTTGCTGCTGAAGTTTTAATTTTAGTTTCGATATGCACTGTAGGGTTATCTAGTTTAACTTCTTTTCGAGGTTGCGGTTCAGGTACGTTAGCTAATAAATCCTTAAAATAGGTATAAAAATAGTTTACCTCTCCTAAATCATCATAAAATGAATGTCCTTTTGAAAAAGTAGTCCAATTTAATGCATCAATGGCATTGGTCTTTCCTAATAAATTATCAGTAATTAGCATATATTCATGCATTTCTAAATCATTTTTCATGAGTTTATGCACCGTAGTTACTTCTGGTCCCATCAATTGCAGATGACCAACAATTTGTCTTTCTACAATATTGCCATAGTGAACAACAAATTTTAGGGTAAGCTCAGGAGTGTGTGTACAAGAACCACAATCGCAAATACGGTCTCTTTCATAAAGTTTTAAATGTTGATGAAACGCTAAAAACATTTTTTCGCACTGAGCGTAAATTTCTTTTATTGTGGGTTTCTTTCCTATGCGATAGAAAAGTACAGCATCACCTTCAATTTCTGCTACTTTAAGGTCTAATATATTGCTTTTTATAATAATTTCGAGTAATTCTGCAACAATATGAGTACCATGAATAATTTCGGTATCATTCACAAAGCGAGTAAAACCACTAATATCAGGTATTAGTAGTAAGGATTTCTTTAATGTATCGTCTATCTGCAAAGGAGCTATTTTAACGAACAAACTTACTTAAATTTGAACTTCATTTTTGTAATTTAGAATACAAATCTTATTATAACATATTAAAAAAACATGAATAATTATTTCGATAGAGAATTAAGTTGGTTGTCATTCAATTATAGGGTTTTACAAGAAGCCATAAATCCTAAAGTTCCACTTATTGAACGCTTACGTTTTTTGGCTATCTATTCTTCCAATTTGGATGAATTTTATCGGGTTAGGGTTGCGTCATACAAACACATTCTTAAACTTCAGGAGTTAGAAAACCTTCCAAAAGATGAAAAATTAAAGAAATTACTCAAAAAAATAAACAAAATTGTTAAAAAACAACAAATTGAATTTGGAAGAATTTTTAATGATGAGTTGATTCCGTTGTTGCAAAAAGAAAAAATTTATATTATCAATAAAGATGAAGTAGAGGCTCTTCAATATAATTTTTTGGTAACGTATTTTAATAAAAAGATTAAGCCCTTAATAAAAAAGATTAAGCTTGATATTAATGCTCCTCTTTTTTTAAATGACAAGGGATTATACTTAACTGTAAGCAATTTAGCAGAGACTTTTGATGTTTTTCTTTTACATATTCCTACCGATAAAACAGAAAGATTTATAAAATTACCTTCGGATGCTAATAATGAAGTAATTATTATGTTGTCAGACGTAATGCGATTGTTTATTAAAGAACTTGTACCTGAAATAAATTCTCCCGAATGTTATTCCGTGAAACTAAGCAGAGATGCCGAATTGTATTTAGAAGAAGAAATTGCTGAAACAGTTAAAGGGAAAATTTTGAACAGTTTACATAAAAGAAAAATTGGCGATCCCACTCGTTTTCTTTATGATGAAAAAATGCCAAAAGCAATCTTAAAATTGGTAAGAAAAGCATTGGGAATAAAAAAGGACGAACTGGTTCCTGGTGGTCGCCACCATAATTTTAATGATTTTTTTAAATTTCCAGTAGTAGGAAATCCATCACTTTTTTATGATGATTTGCCTACACTAAATCATTCTGAATTAGCTAATTATTCGTCTATTTTTGAAGCCCTTCAGCAAAAAGAATTTGCCTTGCATTTTCCTTATCAACAATATGAATACGTACTCAATTTTGTTGAACAAGCCAGTATCGACCCTCAATTGCTCGAAATAAACATTACCCTTTACCGTGTTGCCAAAGAATCTCGAATTTGTAAAGCACTTATTGTTGCTGCCAAAAATGGCAAAAAAGTAACGGTTTTTAGTGAATTAAAAGCCCGATTTGATGAAGAACTAAACATGAAATGGGCAAGCGAAATGAAAGCTGCTGGAGTAAATGTAATTTATAGTTTTGATGAGCTGAAAGTACATTCTAAAATTTGTTTAATTAAACGACATGAAGGCGAAAAAGTAGTGAACTACGCCTATTTTGGAACGGGTAATTTTAATGAAGATACTTCAAAAATTTATTGCGACCATGCCTTGTTAACTTCCGATATTCAATTAACTAACGAATTAAACAAAGTCTTTAGTTTTTTAAAAGGAGAAATTAAACAGCCTACTTTTAATCATTTGTTAGTTGCCCCGTTTAATTTACGCCAAGAGTTCGAACGCTTAATTGATGTTGAAATAGAACATGTACAAAACGGAAGGGTTGGAAAAATGGTGCTTAAAATGAACAGTTTAGAAGACAAACAAATGATTAATAAACTTTATGATGCAAGTAATGCAGGAGTTAAAATAACCATTATTGTAAGAGGTATTTGTTGTTTGATTCCTGGCGTGGAAGGCATGAGCAAAAACATTAAAGTAATTAGTATAATTGACCGATATTTAGAACACGGAAGAATTTATTTGTTTCATAACAATGGCGATGAAAAACTGTATCTGGCTTCGGCAGATTGGATGAAAAGAAACTTAAGCCACAGGGTTGAAGTGGCTTTTCCTGTTTATAACACGAAACTTAAAAATGAAATTAAAAAATTAATCGCACTTCAATTAAAAGACAATGTTAAAGCAAGAAATTTGAATAAAACGCAAAGCAATCCTTATAAAAAATCTACATCAACAACCAGCATAAGGGCTCAATACGATTTTTACGATTATTTAAAACTTAAAAACTAACAAAAATGGAACAAAAACATCCTTTACCTCCTTTTACAGCTGAAACAGCAAAGCAAAAAATACAGATGGCTGAAAATGCCTGGAACAGTAAAAATCCTGAAAAAGTTAGCTTAGCTTATACCATTGATAGCGAATGGAGAAACAGAAATGAGTTTATTAACGGCAGAGCCGAAATTGTAGCTTTTCTTAAAAGAAAATGGGACAATGAAATCAACTATAAGTTGAAAAAAGAATATTGGGCACACACCGAAAACAGAATTGCTGTTCGGTTTGAATACGAATATCAAGACCAAAAAGGGCAATGGTGGAGAGCTTATGGAAATGAAAACTGGGAGTTTGATGAAAATGGATTAATGAAAAAACGATTTGCCAGTATAAACGATTTAGCCATTGATGAAAACGAAAGAAAACTTTAGGGTCTGTAATGAAATAAACTATACATTTAGCCTTGCTCTTTTGCCAACGCACCGATAAAGATAATAAGCATATAAAACCTAATTTAGCAGACAGAAATAATATAAAATATTGACACCATAAAATGGCGAAACAGAAGAAAGAACTAAAAGAAAAAGCTATTGAAGTAACCCTTTGGGAAGCAGCGAATAAACTGCGAGGTAGCGTAGAGCCTTCCGAATACAAACACGTAGTATTAGGACTGATTTTCTTAAAGTTTGCCAGCGACAAGTTTGAAGAACACCGAGCCAAACTGATTGCCGAAGGCAAAGACAAATACCTTGAAATGGCTGAGTTCTACAATATGAACAATGTATTCTTTTTGGAAGAAACAAGCCGTTGGAATTTCCTGATAAAAAAATCAAAGCAAAACGACATTGCCCTGCTCATTGACACCGCTTTGCATACCATTGAGAAAAATAATAAAGCCCTAAAAGGTGCATTGCCTGACAACTACTTTTCTCGTTTAGGTTTAGACATTACCAAACTGGCTTCTTTGCTCGATACCATTAACGATATTGATACCACCAAAGACCCCAAGCAAGATGTAGTTGGCAAAGTATATGAATATTTCCTTTCAAAATTTGCTTTGGCAGAAGGAAAAGGCAAAGGAGAATTTTATACGCCAAAGACAATTGTAAACTTGATTGCTGAAATGATTGAACCTTACAAAGGTATTATCTATGACCCAGCTTGCGGTTCGGGCGGTATGTTTGTGCAATCCATTAAGTTTATTGAAGCACACCACGGCAACAAAAAAGAAATTTCTATTTACGGACAGGAATACACCAAAACCACTTACAAACTGGCAAAGATGAACCTTGCCATAAGAGGAATTTCTGCCAATCTTGGCGAAAAAGATGCCGACACCTTTGCGGATGACCAACACAAAGACCTGAAAGCCGATTACATTATGGCAAACCCGCCTTTTAACCAAAAAAGACTGGCGTGCAGCAACCGAACTAACAGACGACCCACGTTGGAGAGGTTATGATGTGCCGCCCAAAAGCAACGCCAACTACGGTTGGATTTTGAATATGGTTTCTAAACTTTCCGAAAACGGTGTGGCAGGTTTTATTTTGGCAAACGGTGCATTGAGCGGTGGTGGAGAAGAATATAAAATACGCAGAAAGCTGATAGAAAATAATTTGGTGGAAGCCATTTTGGTATTGCCACGAAATTTGTTTTATACCACAGACATAAGTGTAACGCTTTGGATTCTGAACAAAAACAAAAAAGTCCATTCCCGAAAGATTGGTGACGAAACCCGTAACTACCGAAACCGTGAAAAAGAAATCCTGTTTATGGACTTACGACAAATAGGCGAACCATTTGAAAAGAAATATATCCAATTCAGCGAGCAGCATATCAAAGATATTGGAAAGACCTATCACACTTGGCAGCAAGAAAAGAATAGTTATAAAGATATTCCTGAATACTGCTACTCCGCTTCTTTTGAAGAAGTAGCCAAAAAAGATTTTTCTCTCGTACCAAGTAAATACATTGCGTTTGTAAACCGTGATGAGAATATTGACTTTGAGGAGAAAATGACGGCTTTAAAAGGCGAGTTTACCGACTTGCTGAAAACAGAAGCCCAATCGAAAGCTGATTTGCTGAAAGTGTTTGAAGAATTGGGGTATAAAATCAGTCTTGAACCATGATTAATGAGGATTATAAGATTACTTGATTATGAAATATGAAGATTTGACTTACAGGATAATTGGTTGTGCTATGGAAGTGCATAAGCATTTGGGTAATGGTTTTCAGGAAGTTGTTTATCAAAGAGCATTGGCCATTGAGATGCAAATGCAAGAAATTGAGTTTAGTAGAGAACACGAAATGCCCTTACAATACAAAGGACATGATATTGGAACACGCAGAGTTGACTTCTTTGTAGAAAATACAATTATGGTTGAATTAAAGGCTATTATCAATCTTGAAGATGTTCACCTTGCCCAAGCCATGAATTATGTTGAAGCCTATAATCTTGAAATAGGGTTACTTATAAATTTTGGAGCAAAAAGCTTACAACACAAGAGAGTACATAACAATAAAAAGTCTTGAACCATGATTAAAAAGGATTGTAAAATTACCGTGATTAGAGTGCTTAAAAATCAAGCTATCAAGCCAATCTTGAAAATCAAGGTTCAGACAATGTTCAAAGAGTTGGGGTATGAGATTGAATTATAAACGATTGGGTGAATACATACAACCAGTTGAAGGGCGAAATTCCGATTTGCGTGATATTCCTTTGATGGGATTAAGCATTAATAAGGTTTTCATTCCTTCTATTGCCAATACCGTAGGAACAAATATGGCAACCTACCGAATTATCAAACGCAATCAATTTGGTTATGGACCTGTAACTTCCAGAAATGGAGAGAAAATTACCATTGCGTTATTTGATGATTATGATGAAGCAATGATTTCACAGGCGTATGTTCCTTTTGAAGTTACAGACACTGAAAAATTGTTGCCTGAATACTTAATGATGTGGTTTCGCAGACCTGAGTTTGATAGGTATGCAAGATTTAAAAGCCACGGCAGTGCAAGAGAAATTTTTTCTTGGGACGAAATGCAAGAAGTAATGCTCCCCATCCCCCACATAGACAAACAACGAGAAATCGTAAAAGAATACAACACCATCCAAAACCGCATACAACTGAACGAGCAACTCATCCAAAAACTCGAAGAAACCGCACAGGCGATTTATAGGGAGTGGTTTGTGGAGTTTGAATTTCCTGATGAGGATGGCAAACCTTACAAAAGCAATGGTGGGGAAATGATTTGGAATGAGGAATTGGAGAAAGAGATTCCTGAAGGTTGGCGATTTGATGAAATATCGAGTATTGCACAAAATATTGTCACAGGTAAAACACCCCCTACAAATGATGAAGAAAATTTTGGTGATTATATGCCTTTTGTAACTATACCCGATATGCATAATAATATATTTGTTAATTCAGCAATTAGATGGCTATCTGAAAAAGGTGTTAAACATCAACAGAACAAAACATTACCAATTAATTCAATTTGTGTAAGTTGTATTGGTACAGCTGGGTTAGTATCAATAACAGATGTTGAATGTCAAACAAATCAGCAAATTAATTCGGTGATTTGTAAAAAGAATATAAGTATTTACTATATGTTTCAAACATTAAGCGGTCTAGAACAACAAATAAAAGAGTGGGGCGGAAAAGGTTCTGTGGGCGTAAATATGAACAAATCGGAGTTTGAACAAATGAAAATTCAAATCCCAAGTTATAATATTATGCTCAAATATGATAAGTTGGTATCCTCGATTTTCGACTTATTAAAAATTTATTCAAAAGAAAACCAAAAGCTAACGGAACTAAAAGACTTGCTGCTTTCTAAGTTGGCGACAGTAACGTAAGGGTAGCCCTTGCGGCTACCCAATAAAAGGGCAACCGCAAGGGTTGCCCCAACGATAGCCCAACGATAGCCTCAACAAAAAACGTAAATTAATAAATGAACAATAAACCAATATACAACCCCCATATTCACCACCGCAGGTCTATCCGATTAAAAGGATACGATTATTCGCAGGCGGGATTGTATTTTATAACCATTTGTTGTCAGGATAGAATTTGCCGTTTTGGTAATGTGGTAAATGGGGTAATGATATTGAATGAATATGGACAAATTGCAAATAATGAATGGGTTAAATTATCGGAACGGTTTCCAAATTTTGAATTGGATGTATTTCAAATAATGCCCAACCACATGCACGGTATTATGTTATTGAACGATACACCCGTAGGGGCAGGGTTCACCCCTGCCCAAAATAATGGAAACACCCAAAATAATGGAAACACCCAAAATAATGGAAACACCCAAAATGATGGGCAACCCAATGATGATATTAGGGCGACCGCAAGGATCGCCCCTACGGTATCGGATATTGTTGGGGCATATAAATCGTTGGTAACAAATGGATGTTTGGAAATCTATAAATCCAAAAATGAAACGATGGGTAAATTATGGCAACGCAATTTCCACGAACACATAATTCGCAACGAACAATCGTATCAAACCATTTCTGAATACATAATAAACAATCCTGTAAAATGGGCAGAGGATAAATTTTATCAAAAATGAAATTCACCAAAGAAAAATTAGAAAAGACGAAAGCAATGGTTAATGGTCAATTATTAATGGTTAATGAAAAAACGAAAACACACATTTACAATCAATAATTAGTAAAAATGTCAAGTTTTTGATGTAAAAAACTTGACATTTGAATTAAAATAACTACCTTTGTAGTATGAAAGTAGCCGAGCAAATACGAAATACAATATTAAATTTACCAGAAAGCATACCTTTTGACTATACTGATTTGGGAATTGAAGCCAATGATTTTTTTAGTGCTGCCAAGGCTTTGGAGCGTTTGCAAAAGAATGGGACTATAAAAAAGGTATCCAAAGGTGTATTTTATATTCCACGTAAAACCATATTTGGAGAGTTGGGCCCAGATAGCAATGGAATATTGGAAAGGTACTTATTTGAAGATGGTAAACGAGTAGCGTATGAAACAGGCTTTTCTTTGTACAATAGATTGGGATTAACTACACAAATGGCTTTTAAAATAAAGATTGCCACAAAGAAAAATCCCATCAAAATAAATCAAGGTACACTGCAAGTAAGTTCTGTAAAAAGTTATGTTGATATAACAGAGAAAAACTATCGACTGCTAGGTTTTTTGGATGCCTTAAAAGACATTAAAAGAATCCCCGATTGCTCAGTTATACAGGCAGTAAAGCGAATGAGTTTTTTAATAAAAGATTTAACTCCAAAAGAGAAAAATGAAATTATTCAATACGCATTGTTTTATCCAGCTAGAGTAAGAGCATTGCTTGGAGCTATTTTAGAAAATTTAAACCTGAAAATGGATCTGGATAAATTAAAAAGTAGCCTTAACCCATTGACGAAAGTAAATTTGAGCATAAAAGAAACAGAATTGCCAACTATCAAAAACTGGAATATTGAATGATACTACACAAGGATAATATCATTTTTAAAGATTTACTGCTCAATGCTTCTTTGCATTTGAACATCCCATTGTCCTTTGTAGAAAAAGATTACTGGATAACATTGGTGTTAAGTCGATTGGCAAAAAGTAAATATGTTGATGAATCTGTTTTTAAAGGAGGCACATCGCTATCAAAAGGATACAATCTGATAGAGCGATTTTCGGAGGATGTAGATATTGCCATCATAAACGACAAGGGTAAAACAGGAAATGAGATTAAAACCATCATCCGAACTATTGAAAAAGAAATCACGCCCGATTTAAAAGAGTTGCAAATGGACGGTGTAACAAGTAAAGGTTCAAGATTCAGAAAATCTGTTTTTGAATATGTTACAACTGAAAAAGGCAATGCAAATAACAAACTCATTGTTGAAATAAACTCGTTTGCCAATCCTTTCCCTTATCAACGACTTACCATTCAGAGTATGGTGTTTGACTTTTTGATGCAAACAAGCAATGAAAAATATATTGAGCAATACAATCTCCAATCCTTTGAAGTGAACGTATTGAGCAAAGAACAAACGCTATTGGAAAAGATGGTGTCATTAATTCGATTTTCATTTAAGGAAAATACTGTTGAAAGTATCTCCGAAAAGATAAGACACTTTTATGATTTATATTACTTAATTCAACATCCTGAGTGCATTGAATTTGTAGCATCAGGTTCGTTTAAGAAACAATTTGATACCATTCTGCAACACGATAGAGCTATGTTTGAAGAGCCGATGGGCTGGCAATCTAAGTCAATTTCCGAATCTCCCTTGATGATGGATTTTTCAACCCTTTGGAAACAATTAAGAGAAAAATATCAAACTGAACTATCCGCTTTAGCTTACAGAAAAATACCTGATGAAAAAGATGTAGCGAAATGCTTTGAAGAATTAATAAAAAGAATTGAATGAAATTTACAGAGGCAAGTTTAGAAAAAGCGTTTACCGAGTTGTTGGGGCAAGAAGGATTCCCCCACCACTTGGGGATTACTATTGCCTGTAAGCCTGATGAAGTATTGATAGAAGAAGACTTGCAGAACTTTCTATTATCGCAATACGCCAGTCAGGGAATTACTATAAACGAAACCAAATCTATCATTCTACAAATCAAATCCTTACCATCTTCTAACCTTTACGAAAGCAACAAAACATTTTTGAAAATGCTTTCAGACGGTTTTATTCTGAAAAGAGAAGACCGCAGCCAAAAAGACATATACATTCAGTTGATTGATTATTCAGGACTGAATAAACACCGCCAACCCGAAGAAGAACAACTTATTTCAATAGTAGCAGAAGGCAAGGAAGAATACGGTACTTCAACAGGCTCAGCACAAGCCGACAATAACATTTATAAGTTTGTCAATCAGTTAGAAATTTTCGGAACAGAAAAACGTATTCCTGACGGCATTGTGTATATCAATGGTTTGCCTTTAGTTGTGTTTGAATTTAAAAGTGCCATTCGTGAAGAAGCCACCATTTTTGATGCATTCAAGCAATTAACGATTCGTTACCGTAGAGACATTCCCGAACTGTTTAAATACAATGCTTTTTGCGTAATCAGCGATGGCGTAAACAACAAAGCAGGTTCGTTTTTTGCCCCTTATGAGTTTTTCTATGCCTGGCGTAGAGTGGCAGGATTGGCAAAAGAGGTTGACGGCATTGACAGTATGTTTACACTCATTCAGGGAATGTTTCACAAAAACAGATTGCGTGATATTATTCGCAACTTCATATACATTCCTGACAGCTCAAAGAAAAACGAGAAAATTGTTTGTCGCTACCCGCAATACTATGCAGCAAGAGCCTTGTATGACAACATCAAAAAATCCCAAAAGCCCCAAGGAAACGGAAAAGGCGGAACTTACTTTGGTGCTACAGGTTGCGGAAAGAGTTTTACAATGCTTTATCTGACAAGGCTTTTAATGAAAAGTGAATACTTTGAAAGTCCGACCATTGTTTTAATAACCGACCGCACCGATTTAGACGACCAACTTTCGGGACAATTTACCAATGCAAAAAATTTCATAGGCGACAATACTGTTGTAAGCGTTGAAAGCCGAGCCAATTTGAGAGAATTAATTCAAGGCAGACAAAGCGGAGGAGTTTTTCTTACTACCATTCACAAATTTACAGAAGATACCGAACTGCTCACCGATAGAACCAATGTAATTTGTATATCAGACGAAGCACACAGAAGCCAAGTAAATCTTGACCAAAAAGTGAAAGTAACCAACAAAGGCGTTACCAAAACTTATGGCTTTGCTAAGTATTTACACGATTCATTACCAAATGCCACTTTTGTTGGGTTCACAGGAACGCCAATAGATGCAACGCTTGATGTGTTTGGAAAAGTAGTTGATGCTTATACAATGACGGAATCGGTGAAAGATGAAATCACTGTTCGGATTGTGTATGAAGGCAGAGCAGCAAAAGTATTGTTGAATAATTCAAAACTGAAAGAGATTGAAGATTATTACGCCAAGTGTGCTGAAATAGGAAGCAACGAAAATCAGATTGAGCAAAGCAAAAAAGAAATGGCACAGATGTATGCCATTATTGGCGACCCTGACCGTTTAAAAGCTGTTGCCGAAGATTTTGTAAACCATTATGAAAAAAGAGTTTCGGAAGGTTCAACCGTAAAAGGCAAAGCAATGTTTGTATGCAGTACTCGTGAAATTGCCTACGAGTTGTATAAAAACATCATTGCACTAAAACCAGAATGGAACGAAATACGAGCAGCCGAAGAAGGTGCAGAACTCACCGACAAAGACAAACGAGAACTAAAACCAATTGAACGAATCAAACTCATTGCCACCAGAGGACAAGACGACCCGAAAGAAATGTATGATTTGTTAGGAACGAAAGAGCAACGCAAAGAACTTGACCGCCAATTCAAAAACGAAAAATCGAATTTCAAAATTGCAATTGTTGTTGATATGTGGCTCACAGGTTTTGACATTCCTTCCTTAGATAGTATTTACATTGATAAACCAATACAACGCCACAATTTAATTCAGACCATTTCACGAGTAAACCGTAAGTTTGAAGGCAAGAACAAAGGTTTGGTGGTGGATTATATCGGTATTAAAAACCAAATGAATTTGGCGTTGAAGCAATACAGCGAAGGCGACAAAGACAATTTTGAAGACATTGCCGAATCCATCATCATCGTAAGAAATCATTTAGACCTTTTGGCTAAACTGTTTCACACTTTTGACAACTCAAAATATTTCAAAGGCACAACTATTCAGCAATTAAACACTTTGAATTTGGCTGCCGAATATGTGCAACAAACTAAAGAATTTGAAACCCGATTTATGGGTTTGGTAAAGCGACTAAAAGCCGCTTATGATATTTGTGCAGGTAGCGAACAATTAACGCAGTTAGAAAGAGATTATACTCATTTCTATTTGGCTATTCGTTCCATTGTTTTCAAGCTAACAAAAGGCAATGCACCCGACACAGCACAAATGAACGCCAAAGTTCGGGAAATGATAAAAGAAGCTCTCCACAGTGACGGAGTAGAAGAAATTTTCAAACTCGGTAACGAAGCAGAAACCGAACAAGACATTTTTGATGAAGATTATTTGGCGAAGATTGATAAAATCAAACTGCCAAATACCAAAATCAAATTACTTCAACAGTTATTGGCAAAAGTGATTGCGGAAATCAAGAAAGTAAACCGAGTAAAAGGAATTGACTTTTCAAAAAAGATGCAAGCCCTTGTTGAACGCTATAACAACCGTGATGCCAACGATATTTTGAGAAGTGAAGTTTATGAAGAAATGGCAAACGCCTTGACAGACTTGATTTGGGAAGTACACAAAGAATTTTCGGCAGGTGACGCTTTAGGAATTGACTTTGAAGAAAAAGCATTTTACGACATTCTGAAAGAACTGTGTGTAAAGTATGACTTCAAGTATCCCGAAGACAAGTTGATTGCACTTGCAAAAGCGGTTAAAAACTTAGTTGACGGACAAGCTAAATTCCCTGACTGGAACAAACGTGACGACATCAAATCAGCATTGAAAGTTGGACTAATTCTATTACTTGACGAGTTTGGTTATCCACCAGTTGAAAGAGACGAAGTATATATTGAGATTTTTGAACAGGCAGAAAACTTTAAGAAAAATCAGAACTAATGAACCCACGCAGCACACTTTATTTCATTACAGACCCTAAATACAAAAAGCAATTTATGGAGAGTTTAATTTTAGAACATCAAATAAAACTTACTCAGGTAAACACAACCTTTAAAAGGTATTTATTTCATTCTATTGATTTAAACAATCGTTTAATTGCTATAAAAGGAGCAAGAGGTGTAGGAAAAACAACACTTTTATTACAAATAGCCAAAGAAAAACTCGGAAATACAAAATTAATGTATTTGGTTGTGTAGTAGATGGTTTTGTATAGTTGACTATTTAAAAATAGTTGTGTTTTGCGTAGTGTACTAATCAAAATATACTTATTTTTGTAAAATAAACCAATCAATTTTACAAAATGCAACGATTAATTGATACCCAAAACAGAATAATACAACAAGCAAACAGTTCGTTGAAACGCTACTTATACCAACAAATAAACTGGAAAAACCGTTTGATAGCTATTACCGGGCAACGAGGCACGGGTAAAACCACATTACTTATACAACGAATAAAAGAGGCTGAAAATAGAGCAGATTATTTGTATATTTCTGCCGATAGTTTGTTTATTTATAAATTATCGCTTTTCGAAATTGCACTAAATTTTAGTAACAATGGAGGAAAGTATTTATTTATAGATGAAATACACAAATATGCCAATTGGTCGGGTGAAATAAAACACATTTATGATTCCATACCCGATTTAAACATTGTTTTCACAGGCAGTTCTATTTTAGACATCATGAAAGGATATGGTGATTTAAGTCGAAGAGCCGTTCATTACAAATTACAAGGCATGTCTTTTCGTGAATATTTATTATTTGAAACCAATACTAATTTCCCAACATTTACCTTAAACGAAATTGTTAATCATCAAGTAAAAATTGAAATAGATAAACCGTTGTTTCATTTTCATAATTATTTAGAAAAAGGTTTCTATCCGTTTTATAAGGAAGAAGATTTTGAACTAAAATTAATGAATGTAATTAATACTGTTTTAGAAGTTGATTTGGTGCAATATTTAGAGTTAAAACCAAGCACCATAGCCAAACTCAAAAAATTGTTGCAAATTATTTCCGAAAGCGTACCTTTTAAACCCAATGTTTCTAAAATAGCCGATTTAACCGAGATTTCTCGCTCTTTACTACCCGATTATTTTAATTATTTGGAACGTGCAGGTTTGATTACACTTGTGCAATCATCAACGAAAGGAGTGCAAGCATTAGGTAAACCAGAGAAAATATATTTAAATAACACCAATTTGTGTGCTACATTAGTTGGAAATAACAGTGCCAATATTGGAAATAATAGAGAAACATTTTTTGCTTCACAATTAACAGCATTTCATCAACTAACCATTCCTAAAAAAGGCGATTTTTTTATTGATAACATTACTTTTGAAATTGGAGGAAAAAATAAAAGTAACTCGCAAATATTGAATACAGATAACAGTTATTTGGTTAAAGATGATATTGTGGTAGGTTACCAAAACATCATACCTCTTTGGCTGTTTGGATTTTTGTATTAATGATTTAGCGTTTCTAAAGGCACCTCATTTTAATAACAACACAACCTAAAGCCCTAATTCTTTTCTTAGCAAACTATCTTTTACAGCATTTTTTGTCCAATAGGCATTTTTTAGCGTATTGATTTTGATTGCTTTGGTGGTTAGCTTTTGGGCTTTATCGCCCCAGCCACTCACGTAAGTTTCTTCCCAACTTTCTATGGCATAAGGAAATACGTTTTGATAATGAATGGTTAGCGTTCTTTCTAACTCAGGGTAATAAATGGTGTAAGTAGTTATATTTTTTTCGGATGTAGAAGAAATTTCAGCACGATAGGCTTTAAGCTCTTTATGCATTAATCTCACATAAAAAAGCGAAGGAATAAGTTTTGTTTTTCCTGTTGGCAGCATTTCCGGATTGGTTCTAATTCTCAACCAAATTTCATCTTCCAATACATCATTCGGGATAAAAGAAGTGTTATCTCCTTCACTTTCAAAATAAGAAAATGAATTAATATTCCATTTATTGTTTTTTTGGTTGAGCTGAGTAAAAGCATGTCCGCACCACTCTTGAGCCGAACTGGTTGCTTTAATAAGCGGTTTGCTTAAATCATCAATGGGGAGAAATAAGGAGTTCATCATGGAATATGGGTAAATTCCGGTATTGAATTTTTTAGTAAAATTTAATTTTAACACCGAAAAATCATTTGGTGTTGGATTATCGGCTTTTACTTGTTTTTTCTTTGAAAACGGTTCGGTAACATAAATTAACACAGCATTTCCTTGGCGAATTTCTCCGTAACGAGCTTGTTCCAACTTATAGGAAGTAATTTCCGCCTCGTTGTTAAACCAATAGTTGTTAAATGCTGTTGAGGGTTGTTCTGTGGCTATTTCTTTATTCTCAGAACTGATAAAGTTGCAGGCGAATAAAAAAGGAATCATAACTACCGATAGGGGAAGTAAAATATTATTTTTTAGAAATCTTCTTAAAGTTAGTATTGTTTTCATGGATATATATTTATATTTATATTTTCAAAATTAAGCCTAAACTTCCGTAATAAAAATGTCTTCCCCTAGTAGTTTCTGCAGTAATTAAATGATGTCTGAAAAAAGTGGTAAATCTTCTTCTCGAAAAATTAATAGCTGCGGAAACATCCACATTAACTCTGTGCATACCTTCTGTATTCATGTTATTGTTTTCTCCAAAAAACCGACCTTGTATGGTTGCTTTATAGCCCCAAGTAATTAAATGAGCTCCAAAGTCTAAAAAATATTCGCTTTCGGGTGGAGCATCTTCATGTGTTAAGTTCGTGTTGTAAAAAAAGGTGTTGTCTATGCTGTTAAATTTCCCAAACCTACCCATAAATCCTTGTTTAAAATAAGTAGCTTGCGTTCCCAAACTTGCACTTGATTGCGAATGAATATCAAATTTTCCCAACGATAGTAAAGGAAGGTTAAATCCTACGCCAATATTCGCTGCCAACTCATTTTGTACCTGGTTGTCCCATTCTTCAAGTTTTGGATTGTTAATTAACACATGAAAATTATCTTGCAATTTTTCGGCTCCAGAAGCGGGTCCTAAAACGCCTAAAGTTAAACTAAAAAAGGTTAATGACTTTTGATTAGCAACTGTAATTTTATTTTCGGCAAAAAGCCATCCAGCATACGGTCTGTCAAACTCTACAAAAACGCTATTTACTTGTTTATCTCGGTCTTGGTCGGAGGTATAGCCCTCAATACCAACGTGCCAGTTTACAATTACTTTTTCTAAATTGGGTTTTAGTTTTTTAGTTAATTCAACTATTTTGCTATCATCTTCTGCTAATTTTCTGTAGTCGAAATGTAATCCAAAAGAGTAATACCTGTCGGCAACTTTTCGTTTAAAAGTTAAAATATCATTGTCTTTTTGAAGTTGAATTTCTTGGTCGTACACTTTTTTTTGAGCCCACACCCCAGAGGTTAATAACAAAAGTAAGATGGTAAAAAATTTCAATTTCATATTAACTAAATATTATAATTACAGTTTCCAATTCAATGTTAACCCTGTTGCATTTCCATACCTAAATGGAGCAACAGACAAATTAGATTCTTTGTTTTTCTTTTTATGTAAATGTGGCACTAACCAACCCACAGAAGCACCAATGGCATAGCCAACAATTACATCGGAAGGAAAATGGTTGCCTGCATCTACCCTAAGGTAAGCCATAGCGGCAGGTAATGTTATAGCAACTGTCCATATTCCTATTTCTATTCCTTTTTTCATATTGGGATGATAATCGTGAATTACTTTTGCCATAAAAACAGAAAAAGCTGCGGTTTGTGCCGTATGTCCCGAAAAAAAGGATAACCTGCTGTTAGATGCAGTTCTAGTATCAAAAGAAATTTCATCATTATAAACTAAAGGTCTGGTTCTGTTAAAAGCATATTTTGCATTCATGGTTAATCCAGATGTTATTGCAAATACTTCAACTGCCATAATGCCAAGTCGCCCAAAGTCTTTCCCTGTGTGGTGATTACTAAAAAAGAAAAGAGGCAAGGCTAGTTCAGAATAAAGCAAAATATCGCTTATTTCTTTCGATTCTTCATTGTTATTATTAATTGCAACTCTATCAAAACGATTTACATTATTTGCATCCAATTGATTAAGTTCATTAAGTGTAAAAACATCTTTTTGATTGTATTTCATAAGAATAAGTCCAGAACTTAATAAGCCTATTCCTGCTGCGAAAAATGGAATTTCTTTTTTAAAATTTATCTCATAAGGCGATTCATTGGTGTGTTCTCCATTGACGCAATAATTGCAACTATGACCTGCTTTATCTATTTTTACATCCTGTGCTTTTAACTGACTTAAAAGCATTAAAAAAGCCAAGAGCGATAAAATTGTAGGGTTAATTTTTCTCATATTTAGTATTCGTTAATTATTTTATTCATCTTCATAGTCCCAATTATTCGCAATTGGGTGGGCTTTTACTCTAAAACAAAAATCCCATTTTAAGTATAAATAAATTTTCTTCTGACGAAACAGCGTAAGAAGCATTTATTACCAACATATCAAAAGGACTCATCCAAACACCACCACCAACACTGTTGTGCCATTTTGTTGAGGAGTCATTGCTTGTCCAAACCCTTCCTAAATCGAAGAACCCGAGTATTCCCAATTGCCCTGGAAATAAATAAGATTTAAAATCAGTAAGTTTTATGCGTAAATCCTGATTAAAAGTTAAACTACTTCTTCCAGAAAAACGATCTCGCCTAAATCCTCTTAAATCGCCATTAAGGTGATTTCTGTTTTTAGCTCCAATGGTTGCTGCCTGAAAAAATTCAAATTTATCAATCAAATGAACGCCTTTAACATTGGAGGAAAATACCACATTTTTCCCGAAAGGCAAATACATGGCAAATTGCGACTCTAACCTTCCAACTTGTAAACTCGCATTCTCGGCTTCTCTTTCCCAACTACCGCCAACGTGAAAATTAATTCCTCGTGTAGGGATAATTTTATTATCGGTATTATTAAATGAATATTGTAATTCTACTCCTAAATAATTTCTTGCTGTCAAACTATTGACATAGCTGGAGGCAAAGTTGCTTGTTATAAACCTATCTTCAGAAGCTTCTACATCAATGTGTTGGTATTTTGGTCCAAACGTAATTTCATTAAATTTCCCTACATTATGCACCAACATCGGTTGGAATTTAATTTCGTTAAATCGCACTAAATGAAATGCGTTGTCTTCGCCATTTACCACTTGAGTTTCGTTGCCCAAACCATAAAAATTGGTGGTGCTATTAGGAGCATTAATTGAAGCGTTGATGTCTAAATCTAGTTTTTTTATTAAATCAGTAAACCTTCCTTTATATTCAATATTAAAACTGTTCGTTTTCAACGCTCTATTAGCCACAAACCGATTAAAATGAGCATAAGGTTTTTTTCTAAATCCGTGTTTGGTAATGGCAACTCCTCCGCCTAAAAACAATCCATCATCTATGTTATAACCTACAAATAATTGTGGAATAAGCATATCGTATTTAAACTCTTTTCGGTCGTATTCGTTAATCATTTTTTGATGCGAAACCAAATTTTTTAGTTCGTTGTTTTTTTCACAAACTACTATATTTTCTTCTTTTTTGGTATCGTAGTATTTTGTTTTTTTACGAAGTCCTTTTACGTTAGAAATATCGGTAATTTCATCATTTCCTTGTCCTCCAATAATTCGCACTAAAATCCCTTTATTTACCTCTCCTTCTATGGTAAACACATCTTTTCCTCCCAAGCCATAAATTCTAATTTCTTTGGTTTCAAACCGATTAAAATTTCTACTGTAATACAAGCTGCCTTTTTCTCCTTTTTTTAAGTGATAAACTTTTACGGAAGTGATGGTATCATTTACTCTAACAATTTCAAATTTTTCGGCTTTATTGCTGCCCACCACATTTACGTGTTTTGCCAACACATTATAGTATCGTTCGGCAAATTCTTGTAGTTTATCTCTTCTCGAAAGTAATTTGGCAGTAATTTCTTCTCCATCAAGTTTATAAATGGTGTCGGGCCAAAGTTTAATGGCATTAATAATCACACTATCGGTTAAGTTTTGTTGCATTTCTGCTGCTAAATCGAGCCATTCTTGTTTGTCTAACCGAGTTAAAAATGAGCGGTCAATGTATCTTCCATTAAAATTCATCCCACTAATATCACGAATATCGTAATCGAAATGTTGGAGTTTCCGAACCACCCATTTTCTTCCTGCCAAGCGAGGAATTAAGCCATCAAACTTTACAAAAGCTTGGTCCCGGTCTCTTGGAATAGGAATGTAGTATTTATTATTATCAATTAAATGGCTGCAATGTTCGTGGTTTTCTTTTGCACAAGTATATTCAGCCCAACGCCATTGATCTTCGTGTCTGTCCCAATCGCCAATTAACATATCAAACAAACGATTTCGGAGCATTTCTTCTTCATCAATAACAAAATTATGGTCATCTAACACTTTATGAATCAGTTTTTGAGAATTGATGGCATTGGTGGTGTAACCAAAATTTTCGGTAGAAGAAACATCTTTGGCAGCACGTTGTTCAAACAACATGAGTTGGTTGGCAAAATCTTCACGATATTCCAGCAAATGGGGGTCGTTTGGCACTGCAACTAACTGTGGTTTGGAGTGTAAAATACCAACAGCTTCTGCCATTGGTGGAATAACAAAAGCACTGTAAGGATGAGCCGTTGATATTTGATCTTGTACCACTTCGGCAGCAGCCGTATTTCTTAATTCGTCTGGCAAAGCATTTGAAGGGTCTTTTTGAATGGAACGAAAAACGTATTCGTTGCCATTTTCGGCTTTTAAGCGTAATGATTTTGTTTGTTGTCCGCCACCTTTTTTTATAGGAGTCAAACCACCATGCGTATTATGAATATCAATAGTAGGCACTTCAATGGGGGTTTGCCACGCTTTTCGGTAATGCTCACCCAACAAAAACTTTTTCATAAAACTTGCTTCATAGTTTTTACCTGGGATTAATGTCATTGTTTTTGGCAAGGGGTCATAATCCCTTATTAAATTAGCATCCTCATTTTTAGGTTCTTGCTTTTTTTCTTCAACTAAAGTTTTGCTAAAAATAAGTTCCGATTTTTCGTTGGTAATTTTCCAAGTTTCCATTAAAACAGCTCCAGAATGAAGCACTATTAATTTAAAAAATCCTTTTTCTTTGGCAGAAAAATCAGGTGCTTTTAGTTTTTTAACAGGTGTGGTTTTGCTTCCCGAACCACTTACAATATAATGAAGGTTTTGATATTTGGTTTTATCAAAATATTGCAAATTATGCTCATGTCCGGCAGCATAAATCAGGTTTGGATGAAATTTAAAAATATGTTGCAGTTCGCTAATCATTTTTTGGTATTCGGCATGGTTTACATCTTGAATATTGCCAATTTTTTTGCGATACAACGGGTAAATAGAACCTAAAATAGGCAGCGGAAGATATAAATTTTTGTTGAGGTTAGTAAGCGGAAAAAGATGGTCGGACAACGTAGCATAACCATTGTGTTCGCCTTTGGTAATTAACGGATGATGCCCAACAATTAAAACTGTTTTATCGGTATTTTCTTCTAAAATATCTTTAATGTTTGCAATTACATCTGCTTTGGTTTCTTCCTCACAATCGCCAGTTTTTACTGGCCCTTTTTCGTATTGATGTAGCCACCACTGCGTATCTATGGCAATAACTACCATGTTTTTACTAATTTTTACTTTATACGGGCCTGGGCAGCCTCTTTCGGGAATCAACACATCTTTCACATTAAAAGCATCTTGCAAGTATTTTTGTTGATGATTGATGTAGCTTAATCCGTTGCGTTTGCCTTGGTTCCAATCGTGATTGCCTGGAATAAAATAAATGGTTGACTTTAGTTCTTTTAGCCTATTGATTTGATAATCAATAATTGCTTTGGCTTGCTCGTGATTTTTTTTGTTTTTTGGAGGAATCCCACTGGGATAAACATTATCTCCCAAAAAGAAAATGATACTTTTTTCTTCAACGGTTTTGGCTTGTTGAATTAACTCATTAAAAACGGCTTGTGTTTTTTCTTTGGGTTCGCCAGCATCGCCCAACAAAAAGATAACATGGTCAATACTGTCTTTATGTTGAGTAAAAATGGGATTGATTAGTAAAAAACTAAAAAAGAGGAGGGTGATATTTTTTGAGAATTTCAAATCGTTTGTTTTTTCTACCATTAAGACATTAAGATTATTAAGCGTTTTTCTTCATGTTTCTTAACTTCTTAATGGTTTTATATTTATAATTGTACAGTTTTAATTAAAAGATTTTCCGAGACTAAACAATACAAAAACATTTTCTTCGTCAGAATGAGCAACCGATAAGTTAAATGTAAATTGCTCATCTAAAAACCCCCAATAAATTCCACCACCATAAGCACTGTGCCATTTGTTGGTTACATCTAAATCGTCATAAATTCTACCCGTATCAAAAAAGACTTTTATTCCCATTTTCATCGGTAAAAATGAAGTGGTAAAATTAGCCAATTGTATGCGTAGTTCATTGTTTAAAAATAGGGTAGATTTCCCTGTAAATCGGTTTCTTCTAAAACCTCGTAAATTATTGTTGCTACCCAAATAAACCATATTGTAAAAAGGAATGTTTCCTTCGCTGATTGAACCACCAGCTTTTGTAGCTAAAGTGATGGGAGTAGGAATTCGGGCGGTTAAATAATGTTCAATATGTCCTTTAAAAATATGGTAATCGGTTTTTTCCGAAACTACTTGTCCGTTTTGATATTCGCTAACTAATCTAACACCCGATTCTGGAAGGTTAGAACGGTCTCTAAAATCTAAATCTAATCCTGCGGTGCTAACAATAATATCATTTCCTTTTGTTCCAAAAATGAGTGAAGAACTGTTTTCATCGGTTGCAGTAAAAAGTGTATTATCAGAAATTTGTGCAGAGTTGTACTCGTATTGAGTGGAGATATAAAAACTGCTTTTTTTACGAAAATCTCTAACCAACCCAATGTGTGCCGAATAGGTGTTGTAAGTAGTTTTGTAGTAATTAGCAGCACTCAAACTATCATCGTTTACGGTATTGTTTCCTAAACCATAAAAATTAGTTAGTTTGTTGTGATTTGCCAATAAACCACCAACTGTAAAATCCCATTTGTGCAACACATTTCTGAACTTACTACTGTATTCAAAAGAGTTGTTTTGTTCGGTAGTTACTTCTAAATTAAATTTATGTTTTGCTGTATAATCGGTGTTTTTATAATGCTCTCTTTTAGTAAAAATAACTCCTGCACTTGTTCCAAAACCATTATCAACATTGTAGTTAAGCGAAAACAAAGGTAAATACCTGTTGTATTTGAATTTGGTAGGTTGGAAATCGTATAAATCATCATTCCAAGTATCTATATGCTTTGCTTCTGCTCCTAAAAAAGAGTTTTCATTGTTTGATTTTTCGTAAATAAATGTTTGTTTTCCAGGCGTTTTTACAGATGAACTGTCTAAAATAACATCATTACCTTTTCCTCCAACAATAATGATGGGAATGGATTTTTTCGCCTTACCTTTTAGTACAAAAATATCTTTACTTCCCAATCCATAAAGCCTAATTTCTTTGGTTTCTGATGGGAAGAATGTTCGATGATAAAGTTGTTTCATGCCTTTTTGTTCTTCCTCCACATTAAACAAACTAACATCAACTGTACCCGATGGATTTCTTGTAATTTCAAAAAATTCTTTTTCGTTAGTTCCAACCACATCCACTTGTTTGGCTAAAAATTGGTAATATTCTTCGGCATACTTATCTAAGTTTTTTATTCTGGTTTTTAATTTTTCGGCTATGGTTTTGCCTGATAGTTCATAAATTTCTTTGGGCAATGTTTGTGCTGCAATATCAATTAAACTATCGTTTAGCGAATGTTGAATGTAAGCACTTGCTTCTAACCAATCTTTTCGGGTCATTTCGTTGGTTAGCAGCCTATCTTGAGGGGTTGCTACAAACATCAAACTTTTTACATCGTTAATTTTATAGCCAAAATTTTCTCCTGCTTCTAGCATCCATTTTCTATCTAACAACCAAGGAATAATTCCGTCCCACTGAACAAAAACTAAATCTCTATCACGGGGAATTGGTCTATAAAAAACGCCTGTATCGGTTTTGTAACCTGCCCATTTCCAATTGTCTTGATGTTTACCATGGTCGCCAACTAAGATGTCGAAAACCCTGGCTTTGGTATATTCTTTTGCATCAATAGTATGATTTTGCTTGTCGTAGCGTTTTTTGTTTAACTCATAACTTTGCAACAAATAATCGGCATTGGCAAAAGCGTGTGTTACTTTTTTAGGATTTTTTTGATGATCTTCTAACGTGCCTAACATTCCGCTGTGTTTATTGTAAATACCCAATTTCGGATGAGAAGGCAACACAAAAAGATCAGGTTGAGCGTGCAAGATAGTAGTGTTATCCAATAGTTTGCTTACAATTAATCCTCCATAGGGATGTTGCATAGAAACATTATCTTGCAACTGACGAGCTAATAAGGAGTGTTTTAGTTCGGCACTTAATCCTCGTGTGGCATCTTTATTTACTGAACGAAAAGTATAAGCAAAACCATCATTTCCAACCATTTTTACAGAAGTGGTTTGATGTCCACCACCTTTATCGTAAGCAACCAAGCCTTTTTTTGTGGTATCCATATTTAAAATAGGCACTTCAACAAAAGTATTCCAGCTTTTACGGTAATGTTTTCCTATAATAAACTTTCTGAATCGAGAGGCGTCATAATTTCCTGCATTAACTAAAGCTATGCTTTCATTTTCAGGAAAAGAAGTAGAAGAAACATCTTTTAAACAGCTTTTGTTGGCATGGTTTTCAGGAATGTCGTCATTGCTCGAATCTAAAAGCGATTTGTAAAGCATTACACTTTTATCTAACACAAATTTTTCATTTTTATATAGGTAATTAAGACCAACCACCGAACCATCCACATGATAATTTACTTTAGTGATGCTTGGTTTTGAAGTAGAATAAACGGCAAACCTTGTTTTTCTAGCTTTTTTAGATGATTCGGGTAATCCGTTATTGATAAAATAATTGTCAAAATCTTTAATAATTTGGGTGTTGTATTCGTGTGCCGAAAAATAAATTACACCACTTTTTACCGACATTCTATTTAAAATCTTTTCTCTTATGGGATTAAAATTAGCGTTAATAATATCTCTTTTTCCTCCTATGTTTTGATGGTAATAGGTTTTAAAACTCCCATAAACAGGCGGGAATAAATGATTTATAAAAGGCAGGTTTCCTTGTTCTACTAAAGGGAAATGCCCGGCTATAATTAAGTTTTTATCTTCGGTTTCTGCTAAGGCATTTTCTACTTCAATAATAAAATCTTTAGGCGTGTTTATATCGCAATTGGCATTTACTACTTCGGGTTTTTTGTAAGGATGATTCCACCATTGAGTATTGATTACCATTAGCAATAAGTTGCTATCTAACTCAATAAGTTCCGGTCCGGGGCAGCCTTTATCCAACACCCATTTAATGTTTTTAAATCCTTTGTATTCAACTAAATTTTCTAAGTGTTTCACTTTTTTAATGCCTTTTTTACCCGAATTGTCCCAATCTCTATCGCCAGCAACAACAATGGTTTGTGTGTTTGGAATTCCCGACAATTCGTTCAAAAAATCATACAACGGTAAGGAATCATTTTTTAAAAATGCTGAACCATTTTTTTGGGTTAAATCGCCATTTAAAATTAAAAGTGTAGGTAATTTTTCTTGAGCAATTAATGTTTTTAATGCCGCAGCATAAGCAGTTTTGTTTTTTATATCAACCACATTACCGATATTAATTACCTGATAATAAGGAACAACTTCAGTACTTTGCGAAAAAATACTTTTAGCAAAAAGGGATAGTAGCAATATTATAAAAAGTTGTTTCAAGTATATTTTAGGTTAAAAAATCGTAAATTTCTAGTTCATAATTATAAAAACACACCCCTGCTCCTCTCAAGAGGGGAAGCCAATGCTCAATTCCTTTCTTCTGTATTCCAACTTTTATCTCCAATCTATAAGATTAATCCCAGTCCAATTTTTAAGAAAGCCTTTTGTTCATCAGAATATTCTACATTAACTTGAATGGTAATATAATCTTTACTGATGGGTGTTAAATAAACTCCACCGCCATAACCGTTGTGCCATTTTTTTTCGGTGAAGTTTTCATTCTCAACTATCTGACCCACATCCATAAACGCATTTAAGCCATAATACATCGGCAAAAAGCTCGATTTACTTTTTCCTAAATGGAAACGCAAATCGGTATTAACATAGTTGGTTGCTTCGCCCGAAAACCGATTTTGTAAATATCCACGCAAGTGATACGATTGCCCTATGCTGGCTAAATGATAAAAAGGAATGTTTTTGCCAAAAGTTCTTTCTGTTCCAGCTTTAACGCCAAGTGTTATAGGAATACCTATGCGTGTAGTACTGTAATAACTGATTTCTGCACTTGTTTTTCCGAATGCCGTAGAAGAGGTAAATAGCGATTTATTTTCCAAAGCAACCCGAATACCTTTGGTGGTAAAGCTTGGGCTATCTCTAAAATCGAGGTCAAATTTTATTTCTCCACCTGTAGCATTGGTTGGTTCTAACTGTGGGTTTGGAAAAACATCAAAAAACGATTGGTCGGAATGTCCTTTTTGCAATAATTCGCTAATTGCATTAAGCGATATAAAACTTCTTCTTAAAAAACGATAGGTAATCCCTCCTTTTAAAATAGCACCTTGATACCTGGCTTTGTAATACCCTGCATCTTCCAGCGAATCTACTAAAACGGTTTTGTTACCTACGCCATAAAAACTATAAAAAGGAAAGAAAGCACCTAATTCGGCATTTCCATTGAGGTAAAAATCAGACCTTCCAATATTTCTTTCTGTTTGAATGGAAAAATAATTACTTCCGCCTGTGGTAGAAAACAACTTAACATCGTGCAGGGTTTTATATAGTTTATTGGCATAACCAAAGCGTTTCATTTGCAAATTTAAGCCGCCACCAAAACCATCATCGGGATTAACTACTAAAATAGGAACAGGCAAATAGGTATTGTATTTAAAAGCATCTTGATCAAATTCGTTTAACTTGCTTTTTTCAGAAAAAGCAATACGTGTTTCGTTACTTTTTTTTGCATCAATACCATTAGGATAATCATAAATCAATGTTTTTCTAGTTCCCCATTTTACATTTGAAATATCAACTACTTTATCATTTCCATCGCCTCCCATAATTCTGACTAAAATACTCTTATTGCTTGTTCCATACACATAAAAACTATCGGCTTTGGCTAACCCAAACAGACGAATTTCTTTGGTTTCGTTAGGATAAAAAGTTCTATTGAGTAAAACATTAGAAGTATCTTCTTTTTGATACATGCTTACTTCTACAGCTCCCGAAGGCAAACGATTTATGTTGAAAAACTCTGCTTTATTGGTGCCAACAATGTCAACTTCTTTAGAAAGTAACAAGTAATGTTTTTCTACAGCTTTATTTAATTCTGTTTTTCGTTTCTTCAATTTTTCGGCAATTTCTTTTCCCGATTTTTCTTGCAGCGGCTCAGGAAAAGCAAGTTTGGCATCATCAATAACTTCGTCAGTAATTTGTGCATTAATGGTTTTAGCAGCTTTTAGCCAAGCTTGTTTATTCATACCCGATAAAAGCAACCTATCTAAATGAGCCCCTTTGATGGTTAAACTTTTTATGCCGGTAAAATGGTCGTTAAAGTTTTCACGAAAAGGAATTGCCCAATCTCTATCAGCCAAATAATAAAACAAGCCATTCATTCTAGAAAAAGCATGGTCTCTATCTTTCGGATAAGGTTTGTAGGTGGTAATATCTTGTTCGTTTTTATAGCCTATCCATTTCCAATTGTCTTGATGACGATCCCAATCGCCAATTAAAATATCAACAACCCTGGCTTCGGCATATTGCATGGTATCAATATTGGTTTTTGGCGATTTATAAATTTTTTGTAGTAAGCTCAAACTGCTTTTTACTTGGTCGGCTTGTTGGTAGCTTTTTGTTATATCATCTAATTCGGTAGGTTTAGGTTCTAACATGCCATACATTCCCGAAAACTGACTTCTAAAAACACCTAATTTTTCGGAATCGGGCATAATGTAAAGTTTAGGAGTACCGTGATAAAGATGAGTAGCATCCAATAGTTTTGCAACAAACAATGCACCGTAAGGATGTTGAGTGGCAGTCATATCCTGCATTATGTTAGCTACTAAATCAATCCGTAATTCAAAAGGAATGGCTTTAATGGGTGTTTTGTCGATAGAACGAAAAGCATATTTTCTTCCATCTTTATCAACAAACTGAAGGGAAATGGTTTGCAAACCGCCACCTTTTTTTAGTGGAGTAAGTCCGCCAAAAGTAGTGTCTAAATCTAATGTTGGAATGGTAACAGGAGTTGTCCATGCATCTCGATATAAAGAACCGAAAAAAAGCTGTTTAAACTTCGATGCTTTGTAATCTCCAGCGACTATGCTATCGTTGTTAAAGTGTTTTAACTCAGCATTAGATTTTATTTTGTTTTTAAAAATTTGCACTTTCTTTTTGCTTTCCAACACAACACTTTTTTCTAATTGAAAGTTGTTTTCTTTTTTATCCAACACAAAAAATTTACTTACAATTGGCGTGTTTTGATTAATTTCCAACTTAACAAAACCAGTATTGTTGGTTTTAAAAATGGTATTTTCTAAAGCACTAACTTGAGCACTTTTCACTAAATTTCCTGAAATAATTTGATAATTATAATTCACATTCAGCAATTGCATATCGTATTCGTGGGCCGAGCATATCACTACATTTTCGTGTTTTAATAGCACATTTTTTATGTCTTTAATATAAAGTTGATATTGATCGTTGCTTAAATCCTGAATCTCACCAATATTTTGGCGATAACAATGATAAAACGTACCATAAAAAGGAATAAAGGTTTTATTATCAGGGTCGCTATGCGAAAACGGGAAAAATTGCCCCATAAAATTGGAGTTGCCACCATAAACTCCACCCGAAGTAATAGGATGATGCGTCATAAGAATTACCTTTCTGTTTCCTGCACTTTCAATGGCAGCATCTAATTCATCTAAAATTTCAATTTTTAAAATTTCTTTACATTCAGAATCTATAGGAAGCACTTTTCGATATGGATGTAACCACCATTGTGAGTTAAGGGCAATTATTCTAATGTCATCTCCAATATCTTTTACATAAGGACCCGGACAATCGTTTTTTGGGAAAAAGATGTTCTCTCCAAGTAATTTTTTATACGATTTCTGTAGCGAACTTACTGTGTCTAAACCATAATAACCTGAGTTATCCCAGTCTAAATCTCCTGTTACGGCTATGACTTCCGCTCCTTTTGATTTTACTTTTTTAAGAAAATCGGTTAGTATTTTAGTGTTTTTGGGTAGGTCTTGATGCACATCTCCCAAAAGCAATAATGTAAAAGGTTGATTGTTTTGCTCATGAGTTAATGTGGTTTCAAATTGAATTAGTCTTTCTGGCAGCTTAGCTCCATTGAAGTTGCCTAAAACATAAATGTTGTTTTGAGCAACAAAAGAAGATGACAGCAATAAAACTAGAACGAATAACCCAATATTTCTTTTATTAAATAGGAAAAATAAGTTTAGGACTTGTTGATTCATTACATGATTAATCATGGTGTCTTTTTAATAATAATAATGACAAGGTGCGAGAGGAGTAATTTTTACTTATGTTAACTTTTTTAGCAAGTAGCAAAATTGGATAAGGAATTATTACAACAATTCCACCAATAATTGCATCTAAAAAGAAATGATTCCCTGTAACAACAATAACTAAAAGGACAAATATAGGATATATAAGGAATAACCAACTAACTAGTTTGTTTTTTATTAAAAGAAAAAATACGATTCCTATTAATAAAGCATTTCCGAAGTGCATTGAAGGAACAGCGGCATATTGATTAAATAACCCTGAAAACATCCCTGTATATAAATTTACATTACTAACTGTAAGTAAGGTGTCGACAAAACCTACATTACCCAACATTCGAGGTGGAGCACAAGGATAATTTACGTAAAAAAATATGGTTAACGAATTAGCTATTAAAAATCCGTTTCTGATAAACTTATAATGGTTGTGTCTTTTATGGTAAACCCAAACAAAAAATAAGATGGTAACAGGAAGGTGAGCAAGCATATAAAATTTATTTAAAATTTTAATTAAAAAAGTATAGTCTGCAAAAAAATGCTGAATGTTTATTTCATAAAAAATACCCATTATCACTTCTACATTTATTAACCGATAAGCATTATTAAAAGCTGTTAACTCATCTCCAATAGCAATAAATCTGGAAATTTTATAAAAGACCAAAAAACTTAAAAAAACGAGTAATTCTTTAAACCCATTGTTTTTTTTGATAGAAGGAATTAGGTATTTAAGATAAAATGTTTTCATCTGGTTATATTTATTTTATTAAATCTGAACTATCGGAATCGGAATCTAGATGGAACGCCCATAATAATCATTCTCCTGTGTAAGAAAATTTTTACTCATGGTCGTTTCATTTGTTGATAATTGTTGATAATTATTGATACTTAATATGTTTCTTTTAAACCAATATTTCGATGATGCTCGAAAAAAATAATTTAATTTAAAATGATGTTTAAATTGTCGAATTAATTATGACATCCTTACAAAACTTAATTTAAAAATGTAAGGCTTTATACATTTTTACGACTACTTTTGAAAAATAAAACGAACAAATGAATCAAGAACACATTGTAATTATTGGAAATGGTATTTCGGGTGTTACCGCTGCTCGTCATATCAGAAAACTTTCCGATAAAAAAATCACTATTGTTTCTGCCGAAACGGATTATTTTTTTTCGAGAACAGCCTTAATGTATGTGTATATGGGACACATGAAGTTTGAGCATACACAACCTTACGAACCTTGGTTTTGGAAAAAAAATAACATCACACTTAAAAAAGCTTTTGTGAAAAACATTGACACATCAAAGAAAACGCTTGTTTTTGATGGTGGAGAAACCATGAATTATGATAAGTTGATTGTTGCAACTGGCTCAAAACCGAACAAATTTGGTTGGACTGGACAAGATGCCGAAGGTGTAATGGGAATGTATCATAAACAAGATTTAGAAAATTTAGAAAAACATGCTCCAAACAATAAAGTATGTAAAAGAGCTGTAATTGTAGGCGGTGGATTAATAGGAATTGAACTTGCCGAAATGCTTGTTAGCAGATCTATTCCTGTAACTTTTTTGGTAAGAGAAAAAAGTTTTTGGAGCAATATTTTGCCAAAAGAAGAATCGGCAATGATTAACAAACACATTTTAGAACATCATATTGATTTACGTTTAAACACCAATCTGAAAGAAATTAAAGCCGATGAAAACGGTAAAGTAAAATCAATAATTATTGAAGAAACTGGTGAAGAACTTTCTTGTAATGTAGTTGGACTTACTGCTGGAGTTTCTCCAAATATAGATTTCTTAAAAGACTCTGGAATAACTTTAGGAAGAGGTGTTAAAGTAAACCGCTTTTTAGAAACTAATGTGCCTGATGTTTATGCGATTGGCGATTGTGCAGAACAACACGAACCCATTGGAGAAAGAAGAGTCATTGAAGCTGTTTGGTACACAGGAAGAATGATGGGCGAGACGGTGGCTCAAACCTTATGCGGAAACAGAATTGCTTACCAACCTGGGCATTGGTTTAACTCTGCCAAATTTTTAGATATTGAATACCAGACTTATGGTTGGGTGTGGGCAGAACCTAAAGAAAATGAACAACATTTTTATTGGAAACACGAAAGTGGTAAAAAATCCATTCGGTTGAGTTATGATAAAAACACCCATAAATTTATTGGTATAAACAATTTTGGAATTAGAATGCGACACGAGTTTTTTGATAAAATACTTACCGAAAAACAATCGGTGGAATACGTGTTGGAACATTTAGCTGATGCCAACTTCGACCCCGAATTTTATCAATTGCACGAGGCGGAAATTGTAGCCAAATTCAACAAAGAAAACAACACTAACATTATATTAACAAAGAAAAATTGGAATCGAATTTTTTCAATTAATTAAATGACTAAACCTCCAAGGTTTTTAAAACCTTGGAGGTTTGAAATTGGAGGCTTGAAAAGGTTTTTAAAACCTTGGAGGTTTGAAAATAAAATAAAAAAAAACTATGAAATCAATTAGCTTAACTCTTATCCTTTTTGGATTTATCAGTTGCGGAAATAGCAACAATACAGTTCAAGAAAATAACACTTCTAATTCAACTGAAAATGCTGTAGTAGAACAACCTATTGAAGCTGCTCAAGAAATTGAAGCAATACCAGAAGAAGAACTTTTAGCCGAAGTGATGGAAGAAAAAACGGTTGAAATTATAAATCAGAAACCTGAAACAAATAAACCTCAAACTTCAAACAAAAAACCTGAAACGGAAACCAAGCCTAAACCAACTATTGAAGAAACACTTCCTGAAGCTGAAAAAGAAGTTGTGGTAAATGACAAACCCAACCATCAAACTTATGACGAACTTGCTAAAAAATACGTTTCGGCAAATGGGAAGGTAAATTACAAAGGCTTTAAATCTGAATTAGATAAGTTAAAAAATTACATTGATTATTTGGGTGAAAACCCTGTAAAATCTACCTGGAGCAAAAATGAAGAATTAGCTTATTGGTTTAACCTTTACAATGCATCTACGATTTATTTAATTGCCTCAAATTATCCAACTTCTAGCATTACCAAATTGGAAAAAGGCAAACCTTGGGATAAAAAATTCATTAAATCGGGAGATAAAACCTACTCACTTAACGATATTGAAAATGTTATTGTTCGTCCGAAATTTAACGAACCTTTAGTGCATGTTGCATTTAATTGTGCTGCGGTTTCTTGTCCTACTTTACTCAATGAAGCCTTTGTTGCCGAAAAACTAACTGCTCAACTTACTAAACAAGCAAAAAATTGGGTAAATGATGTTTCAAAAAACGAACTTACACCCGACAAAATTAAGGTAAGTCAAATTTTTGATTGGTACAAAGCTGATTTCGATAAAGTGGGAGGTGTAATTGGGTTTATCAATAAATACAGCACAACAAAAATAAACGAAAACGCAAAAATTTCTTACTTAGAATACAATTGGAATTTAAACGAATAATATAATGAAGAGTATCAAAACCACAGGATTAATTCTATTTTTAATAGCATTGAGCATTTTTACCGCTCTACTTTTTATAGGTAAATACGAGCTTTCCGAAAGCACTTTCACCAATTTTATTGAAAGCAAAGGCATTAAAAGCGAACTGTTTATAGCAAATATGGAGCAAAAAGTAGTTGGGAACGAATTTTCTAGTCAGTTTGCTTTGTCGAGTGCTATTATTCATGCGTTAGAAGAAGCCAACAATACACACAAAACCAATCAGGAATGGGATAAAGTAATTTGGGACAAACCACATAATTTATCTTACGAACTCCTAAAACCATCTGGAAAAGGAATAATTTATGAAAATAAAGGCTTGTTTTGGCTGCTCACTTTTGGGTTAGGAATTATTGGAGCGTTATTTTTTATTTTACCCAATGTAATTTTAATGGGAGGTCCTGGAATTAAAAACAACGGGGTTTTTCAAAGTGCTGCTACTAACAGAGGATGGATAGGGATGTTGGCTTTTATTTATTTGGTAAGCTTTTATGTGTTGCTTTATTTTAAACCCGATTATGTTGTCAATTGGATCTATATTGTTGATCCCATCAGCTTATCGCTTAGCGGAAATTTAGCCAGCCAATGGTTTTTATACGGCTTTTTGTATTGTACAGTAATGACGGTTATGGCTGTTCGTATGTACATCAAATACCGACACAATAAATACCAAATAGTGCGAACAACTTCTGTTTTATTTTTTCAAATTGGGTTTGCTTTTTTAATTCCCGAAATTTTAGTTCGATTTAATCAACCTTATGTTGATTTTAAAAACGCTTTTCCTTTAGATTATGATTTCTTTTTCGATTGGAACCTCAACAGTCTAATGGCAAGCGGTAACATGGGTATTTTTATTTTGGTTTGGGGATTGGCTCTTACCTTAATTATTGTTCCTGTATTGGTTTATTTTTACGGTAAAAGATGGTATTGCTCTTGGGTTTGTGGTTGCGGAGGATTAGCCGAAACACTGGGAGACCCTTACCGTCAGCTTTCCAGTAAAAAAATGGTAGCTTGGAAAATTGAACGCTGGTTAGTGCATGGTGTGTTGGTTTTTGCACTTTTGATGACCGTTTTTTCACTGTATTCCTATTTTTCGGGAGCCGATAGTTTGATGGGAATTAAAACCAAAGATGTGGAATATTATTATGGATTTTTAATAGGTTCCATATTCGCAGGAGTAATTGGTACAGGTTTTTATCCTGTTTTAGGAAATAGAACATGGTGTCGTTTCGGTTGTCCACTTGCGGCATATATGGGTTTGGTGCAGCGGTTTAAATCTCGTTTTAGAATTACCACCAATGGCGGACAATGTATTTCGTGCGGAAATTGTTCTACCTATTGCGAACAAGGTATTGACGTAAGAGCTTATGCTCAAAAAGGAGAAAACATTATCCGTGCAAGCTGTGTAGGCTGTGGCGTTTGTGCTGCTGTTTGTCCTCGAGGCGTATTAAAATTAGAAAACGGACCTGAAGATGGTAGAATAAAATCTGTTGAAATTCCTTTAGGAAACGATATTGATTTAATAAAAATGATGAATGAAAGAAAAAATGCTACGTAGTGTAAAAACTAAAAAACACCTGCTTTTTTTTAAAGATTTCGATCTTCTAAATTTATAATTCATTAATGAACCCCATTATAAAAGTAATTATCCCAGCTTTTAATGAGCAAAATTCCATAGCTCATGTTATTAACGACATTCCTAGTATGGTTAATGAAGTAATTGTGGTAAACAATAATTCGTCTGATAAAACGGCAGAAAACGCAAAACTTACAGGAGTAACGGTGTTAACTGAAAACAATCCCGGTTACGGCTATGCTTGTTTAAAAGGTATGGAATACATTGCCCAACAAGCTCAACAGCCCGATATAGTTGTTTTTTTGGATGGCGATTATTCCGATTACCCCGAACAACTTACCGAAATTGTTGCTCCTATAATTCATAACGATATTGATTTTGTGATTGGTGCAAGAGATAAACAGTTAAGAGAAGCAGGATCCATGACTCCTCAACAAGTTTTTGGAAATTGGTTAGCCACTTTTTTAATGAAATTGTTTTTTCGTTCTAATTTTACCGATTTGGGACCTTTTAGAGCTATAAAATATGAAAAATTACTCGCACTAAATATGCAAGATAAAACTTACGGTTGGACAGTAGAAATGCAACTCAAAGCATTAAAACAAAAAATGAGTTATGTGGAAATACCAGTAAAATATAGAAACCGAATTGGCGTATCAAAAGTTTCGGGAACGGTTAAAGGGTCTGTTATGGCAGGAATAAAAATATTAAGTTGGATTTTTAAATACAGTTTTAAATAAATGGTAATAGCAACCATCATCATTATTATATACACACTGGCTTTGCTGCTCATCTTTTTGTATGCGTTGTCTCAGCTCAATTTGTTGTTTAATTACATTAAGCACAAAAAAGCAACTAAAAATCAAGTTAAACTAGATTTATCTGTTTTTAAAGAATTGCCAATGGTAACCATTCAGCTTCCAGTTTATAACGAAATGTATGTAATGGAACGGTTGCTCAATAATATAGCTCAAATAGATTATCCAACAAATAAATTAGAAATACAAGTGTTGGATGATTCTACTGACGAATCATTTGAAACTACCAAAACACAAATTGAAGCACTTCAAAAAACAGGGTTAGACATTCAGCACATAACCAGAGTGGGTAGAAAAAACTTTAAAGCTGGAGCATTAAAAGAAGGCTTAAAAGTTGCTAAAGGCGAATTTATTGCCATTTTCGATGCCGATTTTCTCCCTCAAAAAGATTGGCTAAAACTTACTTTGCCTTATTTTATCGATGAAAAAATTGGCGTAGTGCAAACCCGTTGGGGGCATCTGAATAAAGATTATTCGATACTTACCAAAGTACAAGCTTTTGCATTGGATTTACATTTTACCTTAGAACAAGCAGGGAGAAACAGTCAGCAGCATTTTATCAATTTTAATGGTACCGCTGGTGTTTGGAGGAAAACCTGCATTTTAGATGCCGGAAATTGGCAAGGCGACACCCTAACTGAAGATTTAGATTTAAGTTACAGAGCTCAACTCAACAATTGGAAATTTCATTATTTGGAAGACGTAGAAACCCCTGCAGAATTACCTGTAATTATTAGTGCTGCTCGTTCACAGCAATTTAGATGGAACAAAGGAGGGGCTGAAAACTACCAAAAAATGATTAAAAAAGTTTTTGCTTCTAACATTCCTTTGAAAACAAAATGGCATGCAACTTTTCATTTACTCAACAGCACCATGTTTTTTACCATATTAATTGTTGCATTACTAAGCGTTCCTATTTTATACATTAAAGCCTGGTATCCAGAGTTGAAGTTTGTATTTTATATCATGGCTTTTTTCTTATTGAGTACACTTATTTTCTTTTGCTGTTATTGGGAAATGTTTAAGCAAATATATGGCGGAGGCTGGAAAAAGTTTTTTGTTTTTATAGGTCAATTTATTACCTTTTTTTCTATTGCTATGGGATTTTCGTGGAACAATACTGTTGCTATTTTAGAAGGTCATTTAGGTAAAAAAAGTGCTTTTATTCGTACGCCTAAATTCAATATTAATTCCATTTCCGATAAACGGACAGCCAACAAATACATAACCAACAAAATTTCGTTCAACACCATTATAGAAGGACTATTGATGCTCTATTTTGCTTTTGGCTTATACAGTGCTTTTGTTGTAATACCCGAAGGGCAAGATTTTGGAATGTTTCCTTTTCATTTAATGTTGTTTGCAGGCTTTGGATATGTGTTTTTTAGCTCAATTTTTAGCCGTGCTAAATGAAGTTGATATCAACGATAAAAAATAACCCCATATTATTTTATGCCTTAATTGGTTTAAGTGCAATAGGCTACTTTCTATTTGCTTATCATACCCAACGAGCCGATTACGCTCATGTTTTTGTTGTTTACGCTGCTTTGTTTTTGTTGTTTGTTGGAATGTATCAAACTCAAAAAAACAATTTTTTAACCTTAGCTGGAATTGGCATTTTGTTCCGAATTATTTTTATTGTTGCTATTCCTAATTTATCGCAAGATTTTTATCGGTTTATTTGGGATGGAAGAATGCTTTTAAATGGATTTAATCCCTATTTATTTACCCCCGAATCGTTTATACAAAGCGGTGAATTACCCATCAACCAAGCCCAAGAACTTTACCAAGGAATGGGGCAATTAAACGGCAGCAACTTTACCAACTATCCGCCTATCAATCAACTTTGTTTTGTGTTGGCAAATTTGTTTGGCACCAATTCTATTTTAGGAAGTGTTATTGGGCTTCGTTTCCAACTTATTTTAGCAGACATTGGCATTTTGTATTTCGGAAAAAAGTTACTAGAAAAACTTCATTTACCTGTTTCGACTATTTTCCTCTATTTTTTAAATCCTTTTATTATTATTGAGCTTACAGGCAATCTACATTTTGAAGGAGTAATGCTCTTTTTTTTAGTTTGGTCGTTGTACCTTTTGCATACCCAAAAATGGAAATGGGCGGCAATACTATTAGCTCTTTCTGTTTCGGTAAAGCTCATACCATTAATTTTTCTACCCTTGTTTTACCAACGATTTAAACTCAAGCAACTACTAATTTTTTATGGAATAACACTCGTTACTTTTGTTGTGCTTTTTATTCCTTTTTTTAATACGGCTTTTATTGTAAATTATTCGGAAAGCATAGGTTTATGGTTTAAAACTTTCGAGTTTAATGCCAGTTTTTATTATATAGCACGAGCCATCGGTTATCAAATTAGCGGTTACAACCAAATTGCAGTAATTGGTAAAATACTTCCTGTGGTTGTTGTTTTAATTATTTTAGGATTTACTTTTTTTCGAGAAAACAAAACTTCCATTCAACTCATTACAGCGATGTTGCTAAGTTTGAGTATTTATTTCTTGTTGAGTACAACCGTTCATCCTTGGTATGTTGCTTCGTTGGTTTTCCTGAGTGTATTTACCAAATATAGATTTGCTTTAGTGTGGAGTTTTTCTGTAATTTTAAGTTATTCTGCTTATTCCAACAATCAGTTTAACGAAAATTTGTGGATAGTTGCCTTAGAATATTTGTTGGTGTTGGGTTGGTTTATTTGGGAAATGGTTGTGAGAAAAAAACATTTTTTTAAATTAATTGTAAGGAAATAAAAAAAACTTCGTCTATTCTTTGAGATAAAAATATAAACACATGAATAAAATGTTAATAGTAGCAGCAGCCTTAATTGTAATAGTAATTGTTGCATTTAAATCTCAACCCGTAAATTTTAATGAAGATGTTGTTGGAGGAATACAATTCAAAAAAACAAATTGGAACGAGGTTTTAAGTATGGCAAAAAAAGAAAACAAACTGATTTTTATGGACATTTATGCAACATGGTGTGGTCCATGTAAACGATTAAAAGCAAATACGTTTTCTGATGCTGAGGTTGGGAATCTCTACAATCAAAAATTCATTAATGTTGCTTTTGATGGCGAAAAAGGAGAAGGTGTTGAATTGGCAAGAAAATATGGTGTGAGAAGCTACCCAACATTACTTTTTTTAGATGGAAATGGTAATATTGTAAAACGAACAGTAGGTTATCATAATGCTAAAGAATTTATTGAGTTAGGTAAAACTGTTGCAAAAAAATAAATTTTATGTTAAAAGAAAACAACAATGCAATCGACTTTAGTGTGTCTGACTACTTAAATAATCGAGTAACGCTTTCCGATTATAAAGGGAAAAAAGTATTGTTGAGTTTTTTTAGGGGAGCCGCTTGCCCATTCTGCAACATGAGGGTTAGAGAGCTTATTAACAACTACCCAAAATTTGAGGAAAAAGGAATAGTAATTATTGCTTTTTTTGCTTCTTCAAAAGAAGAAATTATGGAATTTGCTGGAAAACAATATGCTCCTTTTCCTATAATTCCAGATCCAACACTAAAATTTTATACCAAATATGGCGTTGAACAATCTAAATGGGGAATGCTAAGAACCATGTTAAACCCAATAAAAATTATTAACATGATGACGAGTGGATTTTTTAATCTTAAATCAAGTAACGACAAACCTATTGTTCCTGCCGATTTTTTAATTGACGAACATCAAATCATACAAAAAGCATATTATGGTAGCGATTTTGGCGACCATATTAATATTCACAAACTATTAAACTATGAAGAAAATGCAAACAATTAAACTAACTAGTCTTTGCAAGAAAACTCCCAAATACTTCGTTATTCTCATTTTTGATTCAGTCATTTACATAGGTAAACTCCTTAGAATCAAAAATATCGAAAGCCTCGTCTTTGGAAGTTTCTTATCAAAGACACTAAAAAAGGGTGTTTTCTTGCAGGTACTAACTACAATTGTACTATCTATATCTATTCTTTCCATTGGTTTTTCTTGCAAAGCTCAAGATACCATAAAAACAGTTAACGATGCTAAAGGACTCGAAGTGGGATATGAAGTAAAAAACTTTACAGCTAAAGATGTAAATAACAATACTTTTTCATTAGAAACGGAATTAAAAAAAGGACCTATTGTGCTAATTTTTATTCGTGGTCAGTGGTGTCCTGTATGTAATCGACACATGAACACCATTCAAGACAGTTTAAAATACATTCAAGAAAAAGGTGCCCAAGTGGTGGTTATTTCGCCTGAAAAACCTGAATATATTGAAAAGACTATCGAAAAATCACAAGCAGAATTTATTGTACTTTATGATGAAGGGCAAAAAATTTCTGATTATTTTGACGTAACTTTCAACCCTGATGGAAAAACTAAAATGATGTACAATACCATTTTAGGTGCAAAATTAAAAGAATCACATACCGATGATAGTGAGCGTTTGCCAATTCCTGCAACATTTATTATTGGAAAAGATAAAAAAATAGTGTGGAGACAATTTGATCCTAACTACAAGTATCGTTCAACAGTAAAAGATATTATTGAAGCTTTATAAAACCTATGAGTAAAATAAAAGTAATACAGCCCGAGGAAGCGGAAGGTAGATTGTTAGAAATTTATACCGATTTAATTGCCAAAAGAGGAAAATTAGCTGAAGTTCACAAGATACAAAGTCTCAGACCAGAAAGCATTGTAAAACACATGGATTTGTATCTCGAAATCATGTTTTCAAAATCGGATTTAACACGTGCCGAAAGAGAGATGATGGCAGTAGTGGTTTCCGCATCAAACAATTGTTTTTATTGTCAAATACATCATGCTGAGGCGTTAAACAACTATTGGAAAGACAAAGAAAAAGTTGAAAAATTTAGACTAAACTATGTTTCAGTAAATCTTTCAGAGAGAGAATTAGCACTTTGTGAATATGCCAAACAGCTAACACTTTTTCCTTCCGAAGACATTGGTTTGGTTGAAAAATTAAAAACAATTGGATTATCTGATAAGCTCATTTTAGATGCAACATTAGTTATAGCCTATTTTAATTTTGTAAATAGGATGGTGCTAGGACTAGGTGTAAATTTAGAAGAAAATGCAAGTGGCTACAACTATTAATTAAATGAAACGAGCCATGCTAAAAAGTTTACCACACAGGAGAATGATTATAGGCGACTTCCATCTGACCGATTTAATAAAATAAATATAAACAGATGAAATATAAAATCACATATTTAGTTATTTTATTCTTTTTATTAACTTCTTTTATCGCTAATAAGATTGAACAAGAAGTTGCTAAAGAGTTTCATTTATTTAAAATTGAGCGAAGTAAGGACAATAACCAAATTTTTTATGATTTAAATGTAGTTGAAAATGGGTTGTTAAAGCCTGAAAATCCTATTAATCCGTATTGGATAAGAAAAACCGAAGGAGGAGTTATTAAGCCGTTAACTTGGATTCAAAATAATTACGCATACGGCTTAGAATATATTTATAAATCAGAAACTTATGCTAAATTTCATTTTGTGTCTTACAAAAAAAGAGATTTTGTGTTGAAGAAAAATAAAGAAGGAATTTTTAAAGTATATACCAATCTTAATAACAAAGAAGTGGAAGTGAATCGTATTTTCATACAAATAGATGGAGGCACTTTTTGGTTTCCAAAAATTTCAAAAGTTGAGCTACATACCAATGACCCTCTTACAAAGAAAAACATTGTTGAAATAATAAAACCCTAACCTTCCCTCCATGAATAAAGACTACATATTAAAACAAGTTTTTGAAAAACTAACAACCTATTTAAACAAGGAAAGCCTCATTGATTACAAAGCCCCTTTTGAACTAAGTGATGCTATAAATTTTGCTATTACTGAAAAAGGAGTTTCCGAATTAGAGTTTCTAGAATTGATAAATAAATACTTAGATTATTCGGTAAACACCAATCACCCTCAGTTTCTAAATCAATTGTATTCAGGATTTAATTTTCCTGCATTTATTGGCGAAATTTTTACAGCCCTATCAAATACCTCGATGTACACGTATGAAGTTGCTCCCGTAGCTACACTCATTGAAACAGAAATGATTCAACTCTTGAATAGTTATGCTGGTTATATGCATGGCGATGGTATTTTTGTAAGTGGAGGAAGCAATGCTAATTTAATTGCTATGTTTTCTGCCCGAAACCAATTTCTGCCCGAAAGTCGATACAAAGGCTACAACAACAACATAAAACTGAGAGCTTTTGTAAATGAACATGCCCATTATTCTTTTGCAAATGCTGCCAATATTATTGGTATTGGTTCGGAAAGCTTAATAAAAATTAAAGCCGATAAAAATGGGCGAATGATAGTTGGTGAACTCGAAAAAGAAATTATTGCATCTAAAAAACGAGGCGAAACTCCATTTTTTGTTGCAACAACTTGTGCCACAACACTTTTAGGTGCTTACGACCCTATTAATGAAATCGCTGAAATTTGTCAAAAATATCAACTTTGGCTTCATGCCGATGGTTCATTTGGTGGATCTATTATTCTGAGCAACAAAAACAAGTACTTATTAAAAGGAATAGAAAAAACCGATTCGTTTGCGTGGAATCCACACAAGCTCATGAACATTCCGCTAATCTGCTCAGCTTTATTGGTGAAAACCAAAGGAACATTACACCACAATATTGCCGATGTTGATGCCGATTATCTTTTTCATGATTTGAATATGGTGGAAGATTTGGGTAAAAAATCCATTCAATGCGGACGAAGGGTTGATGCTGTTAAACTTTGGTTTGCATGGAAATATTATGGTATTAAAGGTTATGAAGAACGTATAGATAATTTAATTCGTTTAGCTCAACTTTCCGAACAAAAAGTTCTAAATAGAACCAATTTAGAACTTTTGGTACCACGTCAATCGTTTACCATTTGTTTCAGGTATGTTCCAGAAATTGAAATCGACCTCAACCAATTTAATTTACAATTACGAGAAGAGCTAAGAAAATCAGGAAAAAGCCTTGTAAATTATGGATATATTGGAGAAAAATTAGCCCTTCGTTTAGTAATTACCAATGGTGAAATGCAAGAAAAAGATGTTTCTTTATTTTTTGAACAACTCTTAGAAACCGCTTCGGTTTTAGAGAAAAACCTAACACTTGAATTCAAAAAATATTAAACACAACGGATTTGTTGTTGCTTTAACCTATCCAGAAATTCTATGCAAATTAACAAGATTTTGGCGTGATGGGTTTAACCAGCATTATTCATAACAAAACAGCGTGTATGTTATGAATGTGTGATGGATATACTCAAACAAACCAATGGAGTTGATTACCTTTGCAAGAAAATAAAATAAATGGAATTCAAAGGAACAGAAAATTACATTGCCTCAAGAGATTTACAGGTTGCTGTTCAGGCAGCTATTACTTTGCAAAAACCCTTATTAATAAAAGGTGAACCTGGCACAGGAAAAACACTTTTGGCTTATGAAATTGCAAAAGCACTCAATAAAAGGTTAATTACTTGGCACATAAAATCAACCACAACTGCCCAACAAGGTTTGTATGAATATGATGCAGTTTCAAGGCTGAGAGATTCTCAGTTGGGAAACGAAAAAGTGAATAACATTGCCAATTACATTAAAAAAGGCAAACTGTGGGAAGCTTTTGAATCGGAAGAACAATTGGTGTTGTTAATTGACGAAATAGATAAGGCGGATATTGAGTTCCCTAATGATTTATTATTGGAAATAGATAAAATGGAGTTCTTTTGTTATGAAACTGGCGAGACCATAGTAGCCAAAAATCGTCCAATTATTATTATAACTTCCAACAACGAAAAAGAATTACCCGATGCCTTTCTTAGAAGGTGTTTTTTTCATTATATTTCTTTTCCCGATAGAGAAACACTTAAAGATATTATAGATTTACACTATGAGAAATTAGACGAAAAATTAGTCAATAATGCGTTAGATATTTTTTATGCTATACGAGATAAAAGAAATCTTAAAAAGAAACCATCAACTAGCGAAATTATTGACTGGATTAAACTATTAATTATTGGCAAAATTACCACCCAAGAGCTTGATGCAGTAAAAAATGGCTCCAACGAATTGCCCTACTTAGGAGCATTGTTAAAAAACGAGCAGGATAAAAAAGCACTTTTATCTTCATATAAATAACCTCTATCCCATGTTTATTGATTTCTTTTTATTACTAAAAAACAACAAAATTCCGATAAGCATAAAAGAGTATTTTGATTTATTGGAAGCTCTAAATCAAGAAATTACATCATACAATATAGATGATTTTTACTTTTTATGTCGTTCGGTTTTAGTGAAAAATGAAATCCATTTAGATACATTTGATCAACTTTTTGGTTTATACTTTAAAGGAATTGAAACCATTTCTACCGAAGATGTTTTAAACATCCCCGAAGAATGGCTGAGAAAAAATGGAGAGAAATTTCTTTCAAAAGAAGAAATGGAAAAGATAAAATCGTTTGGAGATTTAGATAAAATTTTAGAACGATTAAAAGAATTACTTAAAGAACAAAAAGAAAGACATCAAGGAGGAGGTAAGTGGATAGGTACAGGAGGAGTTTCTCCATTTGGAGCCTACGGATATAATCCCGAAGGAATAAGAATAGGGCAAGACGAAAGCCGACACCGAAAAGCTATAAAAGTATGGGATAAAAGAAGTTTTCAAAATCTTAATGAAGAAGTGGAGCTGGAAACCAGAAACATGAAAATGGCATTAAAAAAATTACGGATATTAAGCAGAGAAGGAAAAGCTGAAGAGTTAGATTTGGATAAAACCATTATAAAAACTTCAAAAAATGCAGGAATGTTGGAAGTGGAAATGGTGCCATCAAAAAAAAATACAGTAAAAGTATTGTTGTTTTTTGATATTGGAGGATCAATGGACGACCATATAGAGCTATGTTCTCAATTATTTTCAGCTGCAAAATATGAGTTTAAACACCTTTCATTTTATTATTTTCATAATTGTATTTATGAATTCTTATGGAAAGATAATGCTAGAAGATGGCACGAAAAAATTCCTACAGATGAAATTTTGAACACGTATAATGAAGATTACAAAATAATTTTTATTGGTGATGCATCCATGTCGCCCTACGAAATTTTTTATAAAAACGGTAGTGTTGAACATTACAATGAAGAAGCTGGAATAACATGGCTTAATAGAATAAAAGAACATTTTCCCTACTTCGTTTGGCTAAACCCTGTTGCCGAAAACGACTGGCAATACACCGAGTCTATTGGGATGATTAAGAAAGTAATGAACAATAGAATGTACCCACTTACCATTTCAGGAATTGAACAAGCTATAAAATGCTTGAAACAAAAAAATGTTGTTACTGAAATTTCATTAATGGGATGAAGCAGTTGTTATAATTACTCTTCTTTAATTTTCTTTCCTTCTTTATAATAAGCTGTTTTTAATACTTTGCCAGCTTGTTTGGCATAAAACACCCATTTTCCATGAGCTTGCCCATTTTTGTATTCTTTTTCACTTTCTAGCGTACCAATGGCATACCATGAGGTAACTTTTCCTTCTTGTCTTCCTTTAACCAAGGTTTGTTCATACATTTTATTGCCATTTTCGTAGAAATAAGTCCATTTTCCATCTTGTTGGTTATCATTGAATTCACCTTCTGTTTTAGGTTTTCCGTTTTCAAACCATTCATAATACATCCCTTGTTTTACAGAAATAAGGCGACTATCATCCACTTCCATAAACTTATTATTTTTATCCTTATAAAATTTCTTTTTAATTTCAGGTTTTACCAAATAGGTTTCTAATAACTCTTGTTTTCCGTTTTCGTACCAATGTTCCCAAATACCATCTTTTAAAGCTTGTTTGTAATATCCGCTGTAATCTTTTTGTCCGTTCATATACCAACCTTCCCATTTTCCATTCATCAACCCATTAGTATAATTTCCAATGTCTTTTTTCTCTCCCGAATCGTACCATGATTTCCATTCGCCTTCTTCTTTGCCATTCAAAAAATTTCCTTGCATTACCAATTGCTTTTGTTCAGAATAGAAATTCCATTGGTCGTGTTTAAGGTTTTCTTTATAGCTTCCCGTTTTCCATATTGCTCCGTTGGGATACCAATACGTCCACTTTCCCTCTTTTTTATCGTTTTTATAATATCCTTCATAACTTTTGTTTGCTTTTGAATCATAAAACGTCCATAAACCATCTTTCAACTCATTGCTGAAATGCCCAACAAAATCAATGTTTCCATTTTCGAGCCAGTACGTCCACTTTCCCTCTTTTTTTCCGAGCTTATAACTTCCTTCAGCACTCAATTTTCCATTTTCAAACCACTCTTTGTAAATACCTTCTTCGCTACCATTTAAAAAATTAATTTCTTTTAATTTTTGACCATTTTCATACCAGTATTCCCAAAGTCCATCATTTAATCCATTTTTAAAATTTCCTTTGAACCGAATTTGTCCATTATCATAATAAAATTGCCAAACTCCATTTCTAATACCTTTTAAATAATTTCCTTGAGCTGTTTTAGTTGCATCTTCATTATATTCAATCCACAATCCATTTTTTTGCCCATTAAGGTAAGAACCCTCCATTTTTAGCTTTTTATTTGGGTAGTAATCCATGTATTTTCCATTGCCATTAGATACTAATTGATTGCCTTTTTCATCCCAAAAACTTTGAAGAATTTCTTTGTTATCTTCAAATGAAATTAAACTTTTTTGTTGTTTATTTTCATGCCAACTAACCCAAGTTCCCACACGTTCGTCTCGTTTATAATGTCCTTCTTCCATTTTATTTCCTGATGGATAAAAAAACGTCCACAAACTATCTTTATAGCCAATTTTATTAAATCCTATTAGTTCCAATTGCCCATTCTCATACCAAGATTTACAAGCTCCATGTTTCATGGAACGCAAAAAGTTGCCTTGTTCAATTTTTTTACCTTGTTCATTGTAATTCACATATTCTCCGTTAAATTCTCCATCCTTATAAGTTACTTCTTGCTGAATAACTCCTTCTTTACTCCAAAAAGTCCATTTACCTTGTTCCAATCCATCTTTAATTTCTCCTTCTGCTTTTTTATTGCCATTAGTCCATTTATAGGTATGCAATTGAGCATAAATAGTAGTATTAAGTAAAATAAAAAGTATTGCTAATCGAATATTCATATTTAGATATTTATTGTTTTAAATCAGTCATCTGCCTAAAGCGGACGCCATATTATCTTCATCACTTGTTGTGTGCTTCAGTTCGTGGCTATTTCATATCGTTAAATTTTAATCACGAATTTAACGTAAAAATGCCAGCTATATTCCTTGTTAACATAATTTTTATTCTCATTTTAATAACAACAATTGTTGAATGTATATTTATTTTGTTTCAGTATTAAGTTTTTGATGTTACTTTTGCAACTGAAAATTATTTGTTTTATCGTTTGGAAAATATAACCAATAACATTACCTCCCTTTTAACACAGTCTTCTAATCTAATGGAAGACAATCCAATTGCTGCTATTGATTTAGCTCATGATGCAGAAAAAATAGCATTAGAACATTTCAATACCAAAGGATTAGCTGATAGCTTAAAACAAATTGCTCTTTGCTATTCCAATGCATCTAACTATGCAGAAACGATGAAAGCTGCACTATATGCAAGGGAATTGTATCAATCGACTAATAATTATAAAGGTGAAGCAGATTGTTTAAATATGTTGGGAGGAGTTTATAATTTTTTAAAAGACTATCATAAACGGTTGGAGTGTAATTTAGAGTGCTTGGCTCTCAGAGAAAAAGCAAATGATATTAAGGGGCAACTCAGTACCTATAATAATATTGGTGATACCTATACTGTAATGGGTAATTATGAAAATGCCCTTCGTTATTTTAATATTTGTTTAACATTTCCAGATTTAACCACGCACACCAAAGCAATTGTTAACCACAATATTGGAGAAGTTCATTTCTTTAAGAAAGAATTTGAACAAGCCCTTATTTATTTTAAAAAAGGACTAAACTACGGTATTGAAAGCAACTATTGGCAAATAATTGTAGCTTCTAGTGCGATGAAAGCTGATATTTTTATTACTCAAGGGGAAAATAGTAAGGCACTCGAAGTACTTGAATATGCATTGGATATTGCTAAGAATAAAAAATCTAAAAAAGAGCAAATTCCGCTTTTTAACTTACTTGCGAAAGTCTATAATAACCTTACAAATTTTGAAAAAGCATTTTACTATCTCAATCTTCATAATCAATATAGAGATGAATTAGAGAAAGAAAACAGTGCACAAAAATTAAAAAAGATTGAATTTGAATTTCAACTCAAAGCGATTACATCCGAAACCGAAGAAATAAAAAAGAAAAACAAACAACTAACACACGCATTTAATCAAATTGAAATTCAGCGTAATGAAATAGAAATTAAAAATATTGCTATTACGGATAGTATTCATTATGCTAAGCGAATACAATTGGCAATATTGCCAAACGAAAACAAACTCAACACGTACTTAGAAAATTATTTTGTTTTCTATCAACCCAAAGATATTGTTAGTGGCGATTTTTATTGGGTAGAAAATATTGGAAATAAAGTAGTGTTTGCAATAATAGATTGTACTGGACATGGTGTTCCTGGTGCTTTTGTGAGTTTAATAGCCTTTAATTTATTAAACAAAGTGGTGTTGGAGCATAAAATGACTTCTCCAAAAAAAATATTAACTACACTCAACAAAGCAATGATTAACCAGTTTAAAAAATCAGAATCTGCAATAAGTGATGGTTTTGATATAGGAATCTGTTGCTGGGACAAAACAAATCATTCCCTGCAATTTGCTGGGGCAAATCATTCCCTATTCATAGCATCAAACAGTGAGTTGATGGAAATTAAAGGAACAAAATCATCCATTGGTTATTCGCTCTATGAAAAGAAGGCAGAATTTATTGAGCATGAAGTGCTTATTAAAAAAGGAAATACTATTTATCTTTCTACAGATGGGTTACCCGATCAATTTGGAGGAGAAAGAGGTAAGAAATTGAAATGGAAAGGATTGAAAAATTGGCTCATGGAAATTCATCCTACATCTATGAACAAACAAAAAAATCAACTCCAACAACTATTTAAAGATTGGAAAAAAGATCAAGAACAAGTTGATGATGTTTGTTTATTGAGTGTTACTTTTTAACTTTCGCTCTTAGTAAAGTAAGTAATTTTTCATTATCTAATAAGCATAATAGTCCAACCATTAAAAACAACAATCCTGGTATTTTATATCTTACCAAAGCTCCCATAACTGGAGTTGTTAGCCCTACAAAAACGAAAATTAATAAAGCAGAAGTAAACCCAAAAACTACTAAATTGCTGTTGAATTGCTTTTTGCGAAACAAAATAGCTAACAATATTAATACTAAAATAAAAAAGTTTTCAATTCCACTTACTAAAAGCAAAGGATTTTTGGACGAAAACAAAAAAGGTTTAAATAGGGCATAATACAACGCTCTTGGTAGGTGTAAAGCAAATGAAACAACATTTCCATCCAATTTATTTGTATGAATTAAACTTCCTGATGCAGGTTGATTAAAAGTTATATTAAAAACCGTTGTATCATCATTATAAATAATAGGTACAAAGTTATTACTACCTTTCTCTCTAAATTCTATAGGCGTTTTTTTAGGAAGTTTACAATGTGTATCATTTATGAAAATAATTGATGCTTTATTTTCATACGGAATCCGAATTTCGCCTTTATCATTATGCATATAAACTCCACCCTGGGTCATATTAACAAAGTTGTTTTGTTTAGTAGCAATTTGATTGATAATGCTGAATTTTGGGAATAATGCTCCAACAGAAATCCCGATTAAAACAACAACAAAATAGCTTAAAAAATAGCTTAACAAAACACGTTTCCATTGGTATTTTTCTACTATAAAATAAATGAGTAATGCTGGAATTATAAGCAAAAACAGATACGGCTTGATGCTTAACATGATTAGTGTTGAAAGCAATAAAAGAAAAATATGTTTTACCGATTGAAAAACGTGAATAAAGTTAAAATAGGCATACAAAAATAAGCCTAACCCAAAGAACAAAACACTTTCTTTGCTTACTCCTGTTGACCAAAACATTACTGATGGAACAAAAAATACCACTAAAAGTAATAATTTTTTATGCTCAAAAAACCGTTCAAAAGCGTTGTACAAAAAAGTAAATCCTACAAACGATAAAAAAGTAAATACTACTAAGTGAACCCCATAATAACCAAAAGAAACCAAATGCAAAAGGGCATTCAACTTAATCATTAATCTACTATCATTATAAAGTTCGTTGGGATTGGAGTTAACCCAAAAATTCAATTTATTGGTATAAGCCTCTTGAATAAGAGAAGTTTCACCGTCAAAAATTAATCTAAAAAAATCAGAAGGGCTTTCATGAAAAAGATTAAACAAAACAACGCTATCATCAAAAAACTTAAAAATATCAGCGGTTGACCTGTCTTGATAATAGAAAGTATATAACAGAAAAAAAACCAAGGCTACAGCTACTTTAACTGTAAAAATTAAAGGCAACAACCTTTTTTTAAGAAACGAAAAATGAAAAAATGAATGCTTATAAATGATATAGCAAAAGGTTAAAAAAAATACAATTGGCAGAATAAATTCAAACAATGTTTATCGTTTAATAACTTTAGGTACTTTAATAAAATCCGTATCCTTATCCGGAGCATTTTTAAGGGCTTCTTGCTGTGTAATCGTTTGTATAACAACATCTTCTCTTAATGTTGGTTTTTCGTCCAACATATAAACAAGCGGCTCAATTCCATTGGTATCAACTTCATTTAATTTATTTACAAAGTTTAACATTCTAGTTAAATCCGTTTGAATTGAAATCTCGGTTGTTTCATCAAATTCTAATTTTGCTAAAGCAGCTAATTTTTGAACTGTTTTTTTATCTATGCTCATCGTCTAAAAGTTGATTATTAATTATGCTAAACACGTTATCTCGTAAAGCTGTTACATCTTTTTCAGTTAATCCTTTTGTAGGAATAGGTTGGTGAATAATTGCTCTTGCAATGCCAGGACCAGCCATGCCACTAAACAATTTTCCCATTTGCAATCGCTTATAATTATCTAAAAAAGTAATAGGAATGATAGGTGTTTGATTTTCAATTGCCAATTTAAATGCACCACTTTTAAATGGTAGTAGTTTAGGGGCGTTGTCAGAAATTGTTCCTTCAGGAAAAATAACAACGCTCCTTCCTTTTTGAAGTTCCACAGCACATCTTTCCATTGCTCTTTTGCCAGAAGCACTACTTTTTCTGTTCACAGTAATATGCATATCTTTAAAAAAAATATTAAACACAGGAACTTTTGCCAACTCTTCCTTTGCCATAAAAACAAAATAATTTTTAAATGTTTGATATAAAATTACGATATCCAAATAAGAAGAGTGGTTAGAAACAATTACATACGATTGATTTTTTTGAATAAATTCTTTGTTTTTAAGATTTACTCTAATACCTGTTAGTATCATCAATATTTTAGTATGATAGATGAGTAACTTAAATCCGTTATTATATCTTTTTTCTTTATGTAAAAAAACAAGGTATATCGGATAAAAAAGCAATAGAAACACAATGAAACACAGTATTACATACAGTTTCCAAATACCTCCTGCTATTTCTCTTATTTTTTTCATTAATAGCAAAAGTATAAAAAAGCACGTTGTTATTGTTTTTTATTAAATTTTAAAGTTCCTAAAACTAATAAAAAAATTTACTTTTGCTGTATGGCAAGAATATTAACAGGCGTTCAAAGCACAGGAACTCCACACTTAGGAAATTTATTGGGAGCAATACTTCCAGCAATAGAAATGGCTAATAACCCTAAAAACGAAGCTTTTTTGTTTATTGCCGATATGCACTCGTTAACTCAAATTAAAAATAAAGAAACTTTAAGAGATAATACTTACAGAACGGCAGCTACTTGGTTGGCGTGCGGTTTAGATCCTGCAACTACTGTCTTTTACAGACAATCTGATGTTGCTGAAGTTGCTGAATTGTCATGGTATTTAAGCTGTTTTTTTCCTTATCAACGCCTAACATTGGCTCACTCATTTAAAGATAAATCGGATAGACTGGAAGATGTTAATGCTGGTTTATTTACCTATCCAATGCTTATGGCTGCCGATATTTTGTTGTATGATGCTGATTTTGTTCCTGTTGGAAAAGACCAATTGCAGCATTTAGAAATGACACGAGATGTAGCAGGTAGGTTTAACCATTTAATGGGCGAAGCGTTTATTTTACCAGAACCTATCATTCAAAAGGATGCGATGCTCATTCCTGGTACAGATGGCGAAAAAATGAGTAAATCGAAAGGAAATTTAATTAATATTTTTTTAGATGATAAAAGTTTAAGAAAACAAATAATGTCTATACAAACAGACAGTACACCGCTTGAAGCTCCTAAAAATACTTCAACTTGTATTGTTTTCAAATTATATAGTTTAATTGCAACTGCCGAGCAAACATTGTTAATGAAACAAAACTATGAAGGTGGGAATTATGGTTTTGGACACGCCAAACAAGCATTGTTTGATTTAATTTGCACTAAGTTTGAGAAAGAAAGAGAAACATTCAATTATTACATGAACAATTTAGTTGAATTAGAAGAACAACTAAAAAATGGTGCTGAAAAAGCCAGAAAAACAGCTCAACCTGTGTTGCAGCGTGTAAGGGAAAAATTGGGGTATTAAAAAAGCCATTGTTTCATTTGAAACAATGGCTTTTTTCTTAACCCAAGTTGCAGCTAATTAACCCGAACTTCCTTTATTTAAAGCATATTGGTAATTTTTAATTTCCAGTTTGTGTACTACGGATTTTTTTGTAAAAGGTTGTTTTTTTATTTTTAGGG
>JAHYJH010000103.1 GCA_019429185.1 Vicingaceae bacterium | reverse complement strand
TATTTTTGTTTTTTAGATTAACAAATATAAACAAGGTTTCATTCTTTTTCTTACTTCATTTCGCTACGCTCCATTTCGTAAGAAAAAGAATGAAAATAGGGAACAACGTAGTGAAACTAATCACCTACTCCCCCACTTTTTGGTATCATAGAACTCCTGAAGGAAAAAAAGTATTTAAAACTTCCATGGGAATGGCTCTTATTTATGCTCCTTTCTTTTTTGCGGCACATCTATTTGCAACTTTTACTGACGCTGTTGCTGATGGATTTTCAACTCCCTACAAATTTGCTATTTGTATGAGTAGTTTGTTTTATCTTCTCATTGGATTAATCTTTCTTAGAAAAACACTTTGTCTTTTTTTTTCAACTAATGTTACAGCAATAACGCTTATCTTGATTGGTTTAGGAACAAATTTATTCTATTATACCGTAATTGCTATTGGAATGCCTCACGCCTATCTTTTTTGTTTAGTTGCTATTCTTACCTTTTTGATGTTGAAATTTTATGAAAAACCTACGTTAATTAACTCCTTATTAATTGGATTACTCGGTGGTTTGGTTGTTTTAATCAGACCATCAATGCTTGTGTTTGTCCTTTTTGCTTCCTTGGTAAATCTATCTTCAATAACTGATTTAAAAAATCGTATTTCTTTTTACAGCTCTAATTTCAAATTTTTGTTCATACTACTTTTAATGGCAATAATTGTATGGCTTCCTCAATTCTACTATTGGAAAATAGCATCAGGATCTTTCTTATTTTACTCATATACCGATGAAGGATTTTATTTTAACGACCCTCAACTATTTAACATCTTATTTAGTTTTAGGAAAGGTTGGTTGATTTATACACCTTTAATGGTCTTTTCTATTGTTGGACTAATAATGACAATCAAAAATAAACTTTCACTTGCTATATTAATTACGGTTGGAAGTTATATTTACATCAACTCAAGTTGGTGGTGTTGGTGGTTTGGTGGTAGTTTTGGACAAAGACCTATGATAGATTTATATCCAATATTAGCCATTGGGTTAGCTTATTTTATTGATTTTATATCAACAAAACATAAAATTGTAAAAACAAGCGTTTTTATGCTACTATTTCTGTTAGCAGGATTTAATCTTTTCCAAACAAGACAGGCACACGAAGGAATACTCCATCATGATTCAATGACAAAAGAGGCTTATTTTAAAATTGCTTTTAAACTTCAAAAACAAATTTCAAGAGATGAAGTAGCTCCTTACTTAAATCCTCCAGATTATGAAGCCGCAAAAAAAGGGGATAGAAACTAATTAACTATCTTAAACCTTACCCTTTTGGATAACACAAAAACCATTTTTTAACAGGTTTGGATAACGAAGAAATATTGAGTGTATCTGCTGCTTCTGAAATATCTAAAAAGGTGTTATTTTTCAAAAGAATATTTATTTTGTCCTTTTTCGGGTTGTAGGCATTATTCTCAATATAATTTTGAAAAACAAAATAACCAATTTCCTGTTCGTTTAACTTCATTTTTTTACTAAACTTCTGTTTCACATCAGCAACAATAGCATTTTCAAATTTTTTCTGTTGAATCTCTACTTTATACAACCTTCTGTTCACCATCATTTTACAAAGTTTACTCAATATTTTATCACTGTGTTGTTGCCAAACTTTTACCGAAGTCATAATGTCATTATCATCTAAATTAGCAAATTGCTTCAACAAATTAGTGTTGTTTTGAAAAGACGTTAAATTATGGTAATGGTATAAAAATTCTTTTAACGATGGGGTGCAAAATAAATCTACTTGCTGTTTTGCTAATTCTTTTGCTCTTTTTAAGATATTTACTAACAAATTTTCGGCAGATAAAACTGTTTTGTGCAGATACACTTGCCAATACATTAACCTGCGGGCTACAATAAATTTTTCTATCGAATAAATACCTTTTTCCTCAATAGCCAATTCATCGTTTTTCACAGTAAGCATAGCTATAATTCGCTCGGTGCTTATCACCCCTTCCGAAACACCTGTAAAAAAACTATCTCTACGTAAATAGTCTAACCTATCCATATCTAACTGACTAGAAACTAATTGGTGTAAAAATCTTTTGGGATATTTATTTCTAAAAATTTGCAATGCTACATCTAATTTACCTTTAAATTCAGCATTTAGTTCATCCATAAACAACGTAGAAATTTCTTCGTGCGAAATCCCATCAACAATACTATGTTCTAGTGCATGCGAAAATGGACCATGCCCAATATCGTGCAACAAAATAGCTATCAATACGCTTTGAGCTTCCTCATCGGAAATAACTTGCCCTTTAGCTCTAATCACTTCTATGGCACGAGTCATTAAATACATTGTTCCCATTGCATGGTGAAAACGAGTGTGCAACGCCCCTGGATAAACCAAATGCGTTAAGCCCAATTGTTTAATTCTTCTTAATCGTTGAAAATAAGGATGTTCTATTAAATCGAAAATTATTTCATACGGAATCGTAATAAAACCGTAAATTGGGTCGTTAAATATCTTTCTTTTATTAATCACGCTTTTTTGTATAACTGTTAATAATCATTAATTAAAATGTCATTCTCTAATAGAACGCCTCAAAAGTACTATTTTTGAAGTGTTGAATTTTAAAATTAATGGTGAAATGTGAATGGTGAAATGTGAATGGTGAATGGTGAATGGTGAATGTGTAAATTAAAAAATCTGCGATAATCTGCGAACCGAGCTTGCGAGTTCAACGAAGTTAAATCTGCGGGAAAAAAATGTGCAAATTTGAATACTGAATACTGAAGATTGAGAACTTTATAAACTAAACAGAAAATGGAAAAAATAAAAATACTTTGGGCAGATGATGAAATTGATTTACTAAAACCACACATTCTGTTTTTAGAAGATAAAGGATATGAAGTATTTTCAACACAAAGTGGCGATGATGCGTTAGATATTTTAGATGAAAAACGAGTTGATATTGTTTTTTTAGATGAAAACATGCCTGGTTTATCTGGACTGGAAACGCTTGAACGATTAAAGCTGAAATTTCCTGCTTTGCCCGTAATAATGATTACCAAAAGCGAAGAAGAATACATTATGGAAGATGCCATAGGTTCAAAAATTTCGGATTATTTGATTAAACCAGTTAACCCTAATCAAATTTTACTTTCTATTAAGAAAAACCTGAATACCAATAAATTAGTTACCGAAAAATCTACATCAAATTACCAAAAAGAGTTTCGTGAAATTGGAATGCAATTAAACGATAATTTAGATAAAGATGAATGGATAGAATTATTTAAAAAATTGGTTTACTGGGAATTGGAGCTTGAAAAATCGAAAGATAGCGGCATGGAAGAAGTTTTTCTGATGCAAAAAACAGAAGCCACCAAACAATTTGGGAAATTTATTGAACAAAATTATATGGATTGGTTGTCGCATCCCGAAAACTCACCTGTGATGTCGCACAATTTAATGAATAAATATGTTTTCCCTGAAATGAAAAAAGATAGTAGCCCGCTATTTTTTGTTGTGATTGACAATTTACGTTACGACCAATGGAAAACATTACGCCCCATCCTTTCTGAAGATTTTTGGATAGATAAAGAAGACGTGTTTTACAGCATTTTGCCTACCACCACCCAATATTCGAGAAATGCCATGTTTGCTGGAATGATGCCCAGCGAAATTGAACGCAGGTATCCTGATAAATGGGTAAATGACGAGGAAGAAGGTGGACGAAATTTACACGAAAAGTTTTTTATTGAACAACAATTAGAACGCAATGGATTTTCTTCAAAGATTACTTACAACAAAGTTTTAAATGTAAGTTATGGGCAAAAAGTGCTGCGAGAAGTGCCTTCTATGTTTAGCCATCCACTCAATATTATTGTCTATAATTTTGTAGATATGCTTTCGCACGCCCGAACAGACATTGAAATTATTAAAGAAATTGCTACCGATGAAGCAGCTTATCGTTCGGTAGTTAAATCATGGTTTGAACATTCTACGTTGATAAGTATTCTGAAAGAAATTGCTGCTCGTGGTGGAAGGGTAATTATCACAACCGATCATGGTTCTGTGCGAGTTAAAGACCCAATAAAAATTGTTGGCGATAAAGATACGAATACCAATTTGCGTTACAAACAAGGCAAAAGTTTAGTTTATCAAGAAAAAGAAGTTTTTGCGATTAAAAACCCTAATGATATTCATTTGCCAAAGGTAAACGTAAGTCAATCTTTTGTTTTTGCAAAAGACGAAAGTTTTTTTGCATATCCCAACAATTACAACCATTATGTAAATTACTATAAAGATACGTTTCAACATGGCGGAATTTCATTAGATGAAGTGCTGATTCCTGTAATTAGTTTGAGTGCAAAGAAGTAAGGGTTAGGGAGTTGGAGGTTGGAGATAACGATTTGGTTATGAACAGTTGGGGATTTTTTTGCCCCAACTTTTCAGTTTAGCAGTGACTCTTATTTTATTTGCATTTTTTTCATTTAAGCACCTAAACCACAATTACTTATATCCTTTATATATGGTGTCGTTTTTTTAGAAATTGTTCAAAAATAACTTACCCGAGTTGTCTCTATCATTTAGTCTTAGACAAATATCTTTATCTTCAATTAAATCAGGCATATCTTTCGGTAAATCAGAATCTATTAGAGTGATTATATATTGCAAATCATATAATTCACAAAACTCTTTTATAAGGTTTATATATCTGATTTTAATTCTATCGTCCAAACCTTCTAAAGCTCCATCGTGATAAACAAATTTGTAGAATGATTTATCAGAATAATTTACTAATAGTGATAAATCAAATGCAACGCATAGTAATTTTTTATAGGTTGTTCCTTGTGATTCAGAAGTTTTTAATAAGTCTGTTTTATTTTGATAATCAGCATTAAATTCTACGTTCCCTTGATTATTTAACTTCAATGAAATTAAAGCATTTGTATCTAATATTTCTTTTATTATTGAGTTAAAAACTTTATTAATATTTGAGTGTTTTCTTTCTGTTAAAGATTTCTTTAATTCTGAAATTTTATTATCAATTATATCTCGCTTATCTTTTATATCGTTTTCTAAAATTAAAGTGCTGTCTATACCTTTTAATTTATCTTTAATACGCTCAATTTCAACCTCAATACCAATTGTTTTTTTCTGATACTCTTTAAATTTAAAATAACTGTCTTTTTCTGTCAATAAAGATAATAAGTCACTTTTTTGAGATTCAATTTCTTTAATACTTTTGTTTAATTTTGTGTAATCAGCTTTTAACAGACTTAAAGTTTCGGAAAGATACTCTTTGCGTTCTGTTGTTAAAGATTTTTGAAAGTTAATTAAATCCTCGTATTCCTTTTTTAATTGCTTAGGGTAATACAAGTTTACATCTTCAAATAGACTATTAATTTCTTTATCGTCAACATCATCATTTATTTCGGATAATGAAGATTCTATTTTGTTAATTTCATATGAAATTCTATACCTATCAGTATTAAATGCCTGAAGTTTTATATCTATCTCTTCAACAAGTTGCTTGTTTGTAAGAATATCTTCTTTAAAAAAATTGAATTTATCTATTTGGTTTTTAATCTCTGAAAGCTCAATTTTTTTTATTTCTAAAAGCCCTTCTAACCTATCTTTTTCAGAAGTATCTATTTGAGCTTCTAACTTTAAAGTTTTCGTTTTCTCTTTTATGTTGCTGATTTCATCTTCTATTTCTAATTTTTCTTTAATTAGCGTTCCATTAAATCCTAGTAAATCAAAAACGAAAGGTTTCCAATATTTATGTTTTCCTACAAACTTGTTTAATTCAAAAACGTCTAGATAATCTTGTTGACTTCTTAAAAAATAGGTTATTGACTTCCTGTAATCCCAATTTATTAAAACATTAAAATCTAAGTATTCATTCAATTGTGCTTTAGCTTTTTTTAATGTTAATTCTTCATCCCAATTAATATCAAATTTGAAACTATCTAATTTAGCGTTGTTTAGTTTAAAAGATATTTTAGTAGAGGTGTTTATAGAACGTTTAACGACTAAATATTTTCCGTTATTTAGTTTGAATTCTCCGTAAAAATCTTGACCAATAAAAAGATTGTTACCTAATAGTTTGTCTGTATTCTTATTATAACTTGATAAGAGTAAAAAATCAATAACTCTAATTAAGGAAGTTTTACCTAAATTATGTGTATCATCTTTTTTGTCACTTTCTATGAACGCAACAACGGCATTGAATTTTTCATTAAATTCAATATTCTTGAAATTTTTATTAGAATATATTTTACTAATCTTCATTATTGTCGTTGATTAACGTAATTGCGTCAATGTTTTTCAAGTATTCTATTTTGCCAATAGAAAATAAAAATGTTAAAGAGTAATCTATATTGTTTTTTGCATTTACTCCAATTTCACTTACTAACATTTCTTTTAAATCGTCATATTTTATTAAGGTTTCCTTTTTTAGGAAGCCCAAAACTTTTCCTGCAATATAAATTACAGAATATTTAATGTTCGTATGTTTTGTTGGTGTTAGCATAATTTATTCATTAATTCCAATATCGCAATTGTAATACATATAGTGTAGAAATAAACGAACTAACCTTCTATTAGATTTTAATTCAGGATTATTTTCTACAATAAATTTGTATAAATAACTAAAGATTAAATCGAACTTGTCAAATTCATCTCTATGCACAACAATTTCTTCATTTATATCATCAATTGTATTTTCATATTTACCTAAATACTCTGCATTAATTGGATTTGTTAAAAATTCTCTAATTTGTTCTAAATATAAAAGGTTTCTTTTGATTACATTATTAAAATATTCCTTACTTAAATTATTTATCTCATTTTTCTTTTCAATATCTCTTTTAGGTATTTTAGGTAAATTGCCTTTTTTCTTATCTACTTTACTAAAAGAGTTTATTATTTCTTTCAAATCATTTTCGTCAAAACTTAGTGGTAATAAAAGTTTATTAAGATTTAAAGTTTTTCCAATATTTGGATATTGTGTTAACCAAAGTTCAATTGTTTCTAATCCAATTAATCTATTCTCAATTTCAGTTTTTTCATCAAAAATATCTTCGATTTTTGCATCTTGAATACCTGAAAGCTTTCTGTTTGTAAACAGTAAATAGTATTCAATCTTTTCATCAGCTTTCAGTTTCTTTATTGCTGGTAGTACGCTCTTTTTTAAAATTGTTTGAAAAGGACTATCAGAACAACTTGCATTTATTTTATCGGTATGTTTAGCTTGGATGACGATTTTGCCGTCCCAAGGCTTTGATTTGCTTGGGAAATTATTTGCTTTCCCATAAAATTTCGCATCCCTTCCACCATCTTTTCCATCAGTGAAAATTACAGTTCCTGTCCCTAAAATCTCGCTACAAATTAATGCGACTAAGGTTTCAAATTCAGTATCTGTTAAGTTTTCTAATGGGTATTTCATATTGTTTGCAAAGGTATTAAATTATACCTTTCGGTTTGTTTAATCTCGATTTTTTAATGCTCCCAACTAACTACTAACTACTAACTACTAACTACTAACTACTAACTACTAACTACTAACTACTAATTACTAATTACTAACTACTATTTCCCTACTACTTTTTCAATGCTTCATTTCTTTTAGCTCGTTGCATCGGATTTTCTCTGCCATCATCTCTCCAACCGTACTCTGCTCTTTTAAAAAGCTCAAATTTTGAAGGCTGCACTTTTCTGGGCCAAGCATTGTTGGTTAAATCTACATCGGCAGTTTCTAAAAAGGGATCAAGTTCAACGCCAACAACTTCTTTTTTGAAAGCAAAAACTTTTGACACATTTTCATGGTTGGTTTTCCATATTTCTGCAGGTATTCTAATCACTTCCTTTGAACCATCTTTAAAAGTAAATTCTAAAATAATTGGCATCACCAATCCACCAATAGATTCAAATTGAATGGTATAATAATTATAATCTCCATTTAATAAAGCAATTTCCTTTTCATCGAGTTTACTCAAATATTTTTTATACGCTTCTTTATCAATTAACAAAACCTCAAAAGGGTCATAACTGTCATAAAAATCATTTATACTTGGATCTTTTTCATCGTAAGTTTGTTTAATGTCTGTTTTGTTTCTGTTAATGCTAATAGGTTGAGTTGCATTTTCTTTTTGTTGTTTTTCAAATGCCTTTTCAATTTCAGGGTTTTTGGTGTCAATTTTAAACCATTCAATGTTTTTGATAGCAATATCAACATGGTCGTTAGTATAAAACCAACCTCTCCAAAACCAGTCTAAGTCAACTGCTGAAGCATCTTCCATAGTTCTAAAAAAATCTTCGGGTGTAGGATGTTTAAACTTCCAACGCTCTGCATAAGTTTTAAAAGCGAAGTCGAACAATTCACGTCCCATTATGGTTTCTCTTAAAATATTTAAAGCTGCTGCTGGTTTTCCATAGGCATTGTTCCCAAATTGAAAAATAGATTCGGAATTGGTCATAATTGGAGAAATGTATTTTTTATCTCCCTTCATATAATCAACAATATTAGGTGCTGGACCTCTTCTTGAAGGATAGCCTCTCTCCCACTCTTGCTCACACAAATATTGCGTAAAAGTGTTTAGTCCTTCATCCATCCATGTCCATTGGCGTTCATCCGAATTAATTATCATAGGAAAAAAATTATGCCCAACCTCATGAATAATTACGCCTATCATAGCATATTTTACACGTTCAGAATATGTTCCATCTTTATTTGGTCTTCCTCCATTAAAACAAATCATAGGATATTCCATGCCTATACTTTTGGAGTGAACTGAAATTGCCACTGGATAAGGATAATCTATGGTGTGTTTAGAATACGATATTACGGTGTGAGCAACTACTTTGGTTGAATATTGTTCCCACAACGGATTTCCTTCTTTAGGATAATAACTCATTGCCAATGTTTTTTTGCCGTTAATATCCACAGCCATTGCATCCCAAATAAATTTTCGGGAAGTTGCAAAAGCAAAATCCCGCACGTTGGTAGCACTAAAGCTCCAAGTTTTAGTATCTTCTTTTTTATTTTTTTCGGCTGCTTCGGCTTCGGCTTGTGTTACAATTAAAACTGGGGTTTTAAATTCGTTTTGGGCTTTTGAAAATCTACTTTTTTGTTCAGAAGTTAATATTGATGAAGCATTGGTTAATGTTCCTGTTGCTCCAACAATGTGGTCGGAAGGAACGGTTATGTTTACTTTGAAATCGCCAAAAGGCAAGGTAAACTCCCCTCGTCCTAAAAATTGTTTGTGTTGCCATCCTTCCACTTCGTTATAAACTGCCATTCTAGGATAAAACTGAGCAATAGTATATAAATAGTTATCATCTTCTTGAAAATATTCATACCCCGAACGACCACCAATTTCATCTCGATTGTTTACATTATACCACCATTTTATTTTAAATGAATAAGAAGCTCCTGGCATTAATGGTTTAGGTAAATCAATACGCATCATTGTTTTGTTAATGGTATAAGACAAATCTTTTCCTGATGCATCTTTCACATAATCCAACTTAAAGCCACCATCAAAATCGTTATGCAAATCAGCTAATTGCTTAAAACTCATTTTCTCTGAAATATTATTTGTTTCTATTAGTTTGGAATCAGAATCTTTAGCTCGCATATTTTGGTCTAATTGCACCCATAAATACGTTAATTTATCGGGTGAATTATTTTTGTAGGTAATGGTTTCTTTTCCATCAATTTTTTGCTTTTTATCATCTAAAACCACATCAATAACATAATCAGCCTTTTGCTGATAATAGGCATGACCAGGAGCCCCAGATGCAGTTCTGTAAATTGTTGGTGTAGCAAATTCTTCGTGTAATTGTTTGAATTTATTGGTGTTGTATTGTGCAAAAACTTGTCCTAGTTGAAGTAAAATAAGAGTGATAATTAGTTTTTTCATTTAGTGTTTGAGTTTATTGTTTATTAATAATTGTGTGTTTTTCTTTTGTTTTTTCATTGTTAAGCCTAAAATTGAATCGTTGCTCTCCAACAGTGAGGTAAACAATGTTTACGTGTTCTTTAAAATAGTTGTTGAGCAAGGTATTTTTAATTTCTATGGTTGAAAAATTATTAACTGGTTCTGTTTCAATGTAACAATAAATAAAATCATCATTGTTTACTTCCTTACCTATTAAGTGGTAGTTCAAGCTATTTTCATCAGTTTTAATTTCAACATGTTGATTAATGTATTGATAAATAAAATCATTTGCTTTCTCGAGTTCCTTTTCTGTACCAAGAAACATATTAGGAAAACCTTCTTTTTCTAAAGCATATTCTAAATCATGCCCTATGAATTTAAGTGAAATTTCCATTTTTTTGTTAGAACTATTGTATGCTATTTCAGTAATGGTTACATAATAGTTATGAGGCACAAAACTCAGTGTCAACAGTGGTAAAAAGATTATTACTATTTTCCTTAACATCACAAAAAAAGAGGTGCAAATTTAGACATTTGATAACTATTAAAAGAAAATTATGAGCTATAAAAACCACAATAATTTGTATTTACTATTTTTAGGAATCAAAAATTATGATGTTTTTTATTGAGTATATATAATACAATACCCCAATCAGTAAAAGGCTACGAAGTTACTTAGGAACTGTAAACACAAGGGTGTACGACAAATTTCCCTTTTACTATTTTTAATCAATAAACAGGAACAGTGAGGCTTTTAACTCTTTCTTTTTGCTTAATCAAAAAGAAACAAAAAATCAAGACTGCTGATAAATTTCTTGTTTTTTTACTGATAAAATTGCTACACAACCCAAGCCCTGTTAAATTTGCTCTTTATAGCTTTTTTATCAAAGGAAAAATCTTATTTTCTCTTTTGTTGTTTTGTAGTTCAAGGATTGCTTTCTTTTGCCTTCGTTAATTTTAACAGTTAAAAAAACTATCGAAATTTATCAAAGGTCGCATCCTTACTTAATTCATTCTATGTTCTAATACTTTAAATTACTGAAAGGGAAATTTGTCGTACACCCTAAACACAATACGTTATAAAAAAAGTATATTTGTGAGATGAATTATAAAAATCACATCGCTACCGTGTCTGACCACTGGCGGAAACCCTTCGCCAAAATGCTTTCGCTTCAGCTTGGCGTTTATGGGGGGATTTTATCTTTTATAATACTTGTAGTTTCTTCATGTTTATTGTCTTGTAATAATAGACAAGAACAAAAAAAATCTAAGGGTAATTTAACAGTAGAAGATTATGTTCAAATAGGAATCAATAATTACGACAATTCTATAATTATTGATAGTATTTCTGATAAGTTAAATAATTTAATTATAGAGGACACTTCATTTTATAAACTCTACATAAGTCAAAGCTATAGTATAGAAAAAGACGAACTATCTCTGTTTTTTGAAAGAAAATACTATAGTCAAGCGGATATTTTTCAAATTCATTTTCATGGATTTGAAATATGTCTTAATGATTCTATAATGGTGGATGGTATAAAAGATGAACTCGCTTCTGTGAAAGGTGGTTATTTAAACTATTATAATTTGCATATTGATGGAACTTATAAGACTGAAATGAAAAAAGACTCAATTGAATATTTTGGAGAAGTTCAAATTCCTAATTTATATGCTCATGTAGGAGTGAATACAAAACCTAATAATCGATTGGATAAATCTAAGTGGAAGTCTTTTTTTTACAGTATAAATGAAATAATCTATTGCTATGATAAAATCAGAGATAATATCGCAAAGAAAAAGTTTGAAAAATCTTTTAATGAGTTAAATCAAAAAGAGAAAAAATCTGTAACGGAATATAGACCATTAAAAGTGATGGTAAGTTTTGATATGGAATTTTGTTCAGAAACAATAACCCCCCCCGCTGCCGAAAGCGTTCCGCTTGTGGCAAATAAAACTTAGAAATATAGTAGTGTAAAAAAATTTTGTAATGAAAAAGGTTTGCTAAATTTACGCTTGATTTAAAAATAATAGGGAGGCCAATACAGCCTAAATTCCCAATAAGTCCAAAATGGTAAGACTAAGATTTTTTTTCATATACTTAATGGCTATTTTATTTGGCTGCAATGAAAACGCTTCAAATATTTTACCTGAAGGTAATTTAAAATATCTTGAAAAATATCATTGTTGGCCATATGATGTGAATGTTTATTCTTTTGATGAAGTAAAGATTGACTCATTGTTTTATAGCTATCCTCTCAGAAGTTATTTTGGAGAAAATCCTAAATACAAAATAACAACTTGGACAAAGTACGATGAAATTGACACTACTGTATGGTACGGAATGAATAAGGCTCTTGAACAATGTAATGATAATATTGAATTGTATAATCAATTATTAAAAGGAAATGATATTTATTACACAGGTATTTATCAAAATTTTAAAGTTATAAGTGGAGAAAAAAAGAGAAGCTATGAGAAAATACTATTTTTAGATTTGGCTAACAATAAACTACATGATTAGTTTCACTACGTTGTTCCCTATTTTCATTCTTTTTCTTACGAAATGGAGCGTAGCGAAATGAAGTAAGAAAAAGAATGAAACCTTGTTTATATTTGTTAATCTAAAAAACAAAAATA
>JAHYJH010000102.1 GCA_019429185.1 Vicingaceae bacterium | reverse complement strand
TTTCGTATCGCACAATTTTAGCTGCTATAAATCGTTTTACAGCCATATTATCATTAAACTATGTTGTGGAAACAAAAAATTGTACTTATTTGTTGTGCCGTAATGCAACTTTCTCAGCAAACCCTAATTAACGATAGCTTGTTCACAAACAACATTTTCAACTCATTTTTAAGGAGTTTTTAGGGTTAAATTTACGGTTAGTATTTTGTAAAATTTTAACTATGAATCTTTTCAAAAAAATTACACTAAGTATTCTATTTTCATTAATAGCATTAGGATTTTATTCGCAAGAAACCACCACAGGCGAGGCTGTTGATGTCGTTCCTGTTGCTAAAAACAATGTGCTGATAGTCCCTTTTGAAACTAAAATGTACTTTTCGGATATTGACAAAGATTTAAGTCAAAATAGCGACTTGAATTTCCATGAAATAAAAGCAAAGTTCAGAGCAGAGTTGGATAGAAATCTATTTATTTCACTTAAAGAATTTTACAATCCCTTGTCATTTTATAGCATAGAACAAAGCGAAGCGATTAAAGAACTTTCTTATATATACAATTCCATTGGTTATAAATATGAGATTATTGAACCAGAAGTAGTTGAAAAAGAAAATGCCGCTAAAAAATTATTTAACAAAGTTAAAAAGAAAGAGGCTGAACCCGAAGAAGCAAAAATTCGAAATGGAGAACTTATTTCACAGGTAGATAATCGAGAAAAATACATGAAGACTATCATTACAAATGAAAAATTAATTCCAACACTCAACAGCCAACATCAGGCAAAATATTATATTTTTATCAATCAGTTAGATATTAAAAGAAGTGCTGATGATGCCTACAAAGCTGCCGAACATCAATATAAAAGAGAAATCAAAGTACATTATACAGTACTCGATAATGAGGGCAAAGAAGTAACATCTGGAGCAATAATTTCCAGGTTTAACTCAGGAGAAAATGATATCAATAAAATTATCAAAATTCATTTTCCGTTGATTACTGAAAAAATTGTTGTAAACATTTTAGGCCCATTGCCAGAACAAGCTATCGTTAAATAAAATCCAGATGTATTTAGTAAAATCATCCTATTTTATTAAAAAATACTACTCCAATTTTATTTGGAAAATTCCTACTACCGAAAAAATTATCTACCTCACTTTTGATGACGGTCCAATTCCCGAAGTTACAGCGTGGACTTTAGCAACCTTGAAAGCTTTTAATGCCAAAGCCACTTTTTTTTGTGTAGGTTCCAATGCAGCAAAACACCCCGAAATTTTCCAACAAATTATTACTGAAGGACATGCGGTAGGCAATCATACGCATCACCATGTAAACGGTTGGCACACAGACAACGAAGCTTATTTAAGAAATATTAAAAAATGCGAAGAAGTTGTTGCAACCAACTTGTTTCGTCCACCTTATGGGAGAATAAAAAAATCGCAATACGAGTTGATAAAAGATGATTACAAGGTAATTATGTGGGATGTGTTAAGTGGCGATTTCGACTCAAATACCAGTCTCAAAAAATGCGTGAGCAACGTAATAAACAATACCACCGAAGGTTCTATTGTTGTTTTTCACGACAGCCTAAAAGCTGCCAGTAATCTTAAACATACTTTGCCAAAAGTATTAGCTCATTTTACTGAGCAAGGATTTCGATTTGAGAAATTAGAACTGCATTGAGTTTGATGATTTTAAGTATTTATAAGTACTTTTCTTAAGCCTTCGGAATTTCAATAAAAAAGGAAGTACCTTCATTTGGAACAGAAGTAAAACTAATTTTTCCTTCCATATTTTCCACAATATTTTTTACCAACGCTAAGCCTAAACCCATACCTGTGTTTTTAGTAGTGAAATTAGGTACAAATATTTTTTCTTTTTTATCGTCAGTAATTCCTTCACCGTTATCTTTAATTTCAAACAAATAGGTAATAGGTTTTTCTGTAACAATGATTTCAATTTTTCCGTCTCTTTTCACCACATCAATGGCTTGCAATGCATTTTTAATTAAATTGGTAAATACGCTTAAAAGTTGATCTTTATCGGCAACAATAAACACATTTTGCAACGAAGTGAGCAACTTAATGTTTGTTGTTTTGGTCGGGTTTTCTGTTTCATTAAACAGATGAATTGTTGTTTCTATAATAGGTAAAACGTCAATTTTAACCGCATTAGTTTTGGGCATATTGGCAAAGTTAGAAAAAGCGTTGGCAATGGTTGTAAGTGTATCTATTTGCTCAATAAGTGTTGTTGCGGTTCTATTAATTTTTTCTTTTATGTTTTCAGCATTTTCGGAAGAGCGTTGCAAATGTTGAATACTTAATTTCATTGGAGTTAAAGGGTTTTTAATTTCGTGAGCCACTTGTTTTGCCATTTCACGCCAAGCACTTTCTCGTTCTGATTTGGCTAATTTTAGGGCATTTTCTTCCAATTCAATCACTTTTTTGTTGTATTCTTTTACCAAAGCACCAATTTCATCGTTCGATTTCCAGGCAATGGTTTCATACGATTTTCCAAAACTCAGGGCACTTATTTTATCTTTGATGAGGCGAAGAGGTTCTGCAATATAATTACCAAAGAAAACTGCAATGATTATAGAAATCAGAAAAAGTAAACCATAAATATTAATTAAAGCGGTAAAGAATTCAGATAATTCGTGTTCAAACTCATCTTGTTTTGAGAAATAAGGAAGGTTTACGTAGGCTAAAAACTTATTGTTTCTATTATAAAAAGGAACATAAGCCGAAAGATAATTGAGAACTCCTATTTGTTCGTTATTAATATAGGTTACTTTGTTCTCCTTATGCATTTTTTGAAAAGCCAACGGATTCATTCGATTACTGATTAACCCTACTTCATAAACTTCAGGTCGAGATGTTGCTAATAGCAATCCACTTTTATCATAGAGATTAATATCGGTATAAAAAACATTAGAAAACTTGACTAAATAATAAGTTATTTCATCTAAGTTAGATTCTGAAAGTTTTTGGTGTTCACCGAGTTTTCCATCCAATTCAATTAGAATTGACTGCATTTTTTCGGAAAGCACTTTTTTGTTTTTATTGATGTATTGTTTTTTTATGTAATAGGTTGTTCCCCAACCATATAGTAAAAAAGAAAGCAAAATGGACGTGATTACAAAAAACTGAATTTTTGAGTTGAAGTCAGCCAGTGAAAATTTCCAGCTAAAAGGAGGGAGTTTTATAAAGATACTGGTTATAAAAAACATACAACTAGAAATTAAAAACAAATAGGAAAAAGTGGTGATGAAATTTACTAAGGTTTTTTTATGAGCACTTACAATAATGGTTGAGAATTTATCGCTTTGATAAAAAAGATGTTCGAAACCATCAATTTCCTGCGTGTTGAATTGAAAAAGTTCAGGTATTTCATAATCGGAAGTGAGTTTTGTTTGGTAGTATAGGTTATTAGAGCTATTCACTAAGTTTCCTTTTTTATATTTTGCAAAGGAATAGTTTTTAAGGTGTATGGTTTTTTCAATTTCTTTTTCATCTAACAACAATTCAGGATATCCTAATGCTTGTGAAAATGATTTTGGGAATAATTCTAAGAAAAGATAAGAGCTTTTCTCTGCTTTATTAGAAGAATCTTTAATGGTCATCTTGCCTAAATAGCTACTTATACCATTATCAGAATATAAAAAATGGATGTCATTTTCTAAATTAAAGGTGTTGTAGGATTCTTTTTTTATTTTTTCATTAAAAAAATCGAGGCAATAAATATCTTTTTTATTGTCTTCAATATATATCGTGTCATTGATGTTACATTTTGTAATGTTAATGAAATAGTTATTCCAAAATCCTCCAAAAAATTTTTTAACAATATAGTTGTCAATAGTTCCTTTGTTTTCCCAATAGTTGTTGAGGTTGTTTTGAAGCACGGTATCCGCCTCTATTTTTGGCTTGAGTTCGTTAAATAAATATTCGGTAATAGGATCTTGTTCTTTGGCGAGTTTTTTTGCGATGAATTTTTTTGAATATACTTCTTTAGTATTACTAAACCTTATGAAGCCATACGAAATGGTTGTTGCTACAATTAGGGTTAAAAAAATAATTTTATTAAATTCAATTTTTGATGAAGTGTTTTTAAACGAAAAAATAAAAATAGCAATTATCAACCATAAGTTATGAATAGGGTTAATGTGAAAGAAAAACCAGCTTAAAACGATTCCTACCAATGCAACAGAAATAAAGAGGAGGAAAAATATTTTTTCGGGAAGAGCTTCACCTGAGAATCTAAAAATAATAGCTTTTATTAAAATAATTGCACTTATATAAAGCAAAAGCAACGTACCAATTCCTACAAAACTATAGGCACTTAAATCTAGTATATAATTGATATCGAAATTGATGTTTGAATTTAATACTAATCCTTTTTGTAAATCAGCTATAAGTATAGCAAAAGCAACAACAATCAGAATAAAAAATAAGGCAATAAGTTTGTTTTTTGCAGGAATATTATTTTTATAATTGACCAAATAAAAGGTAGCAATAAAAAACGAAACAATATGAATTAAAAAGTCGCCTAAAGAAGGAAAAACAATAGAATGAGCATAAATAAGAGGGCTAAAAATTTCTTGATTAAAAATAGGTTCAGGAAAATGATAAACCATATTTAAAACCCTAAAAATGAGTAGAAATCCTAAAACAAAAAGATAGTTATACTTGTGCAATGAAGTATGGTTTAGCAATGCCCTATTCATGGCACTTGCTATTAGAATAATACTTGAAAGATAGAACAGCAGTAGAATCCAATTGGTTTTTGATGGTGTATTTGTTGGTTTATCTACGTTAGAGAGATAAAAAATAACTTGATTGTTGAGATTATATATAGGATAAGTGCCTTGATTAAGGGTTATTTCAAAATTGCTGTTAAAATTAAAACTAGCGTGAAAGATATTCTTTAGATAATTATTTTTAATGGAATATTGTTTTTTTATTAAAATGAGGGCTAAATAAGTGTTGTTTTTTTCTTTTTCAACTATATATTGATACCATCCATTTTTCAGTAGAATTACTCCTGAAGATGTATTGCTTTTTGTAATTTCTTCAGGTAAAAGAATGCTTCTTTCCGACCAATCAACGAGTATGTTGTTTTTAAGTTCAAACAATGCAATTCCTTCTTTTTCAAATAACTCAAAAGATGAAGCAATGATTTTTTGTGTGTTAGAAGTGCTATTTTTTAGCTGAGAAACCAATTCAGTTGCTTTTTTCTCTTTTTTATTGAGATGGCTATTAAAAGTTTCAATATTGGAAGAAGTGATGGAAAAAACAGAAGGATAGAAGTAGATTAATCCAAGTAGTATTAATCCACAAAGTAGGATAAATAAAGGGTGTCTAATTATTTTTTTTAGCATTTGGATTCTAAAAACTAATGTAAAAATACGAAAGCCTGAGGTTTTACACTTCAGGCTTTCAGTTAATTTTAAACTCTAACTATTAAAACTTCCAATCATACGTATCAATTTCCAAAAGACAATTAGTAAGCAAATCGATACTTCCTTGAATGTCGTCTTTGTTTGCCATTTCAATGGATTGATGAATGTGGCGAGTAGGAATTGAAATTGCTCCAGCAATTGCTCCTCCTGGATTCATACGCTGAATCCCAGCAGTGTCCGTTCCGCCTGCCGTTAGTATTTCTTTTTGATAGGTTATTTTGTGTTTAGCAGCAACTTTTTCCATGTATTTTACCATACGGTAATCACATATTGTAGAACTATCCATCACTTTTATAGCTGTTCCTGCCCCTAATTTGGTAATTACTTCTTCTGGTTTTGATCCTGGTACATCAAAAGCGATGGTGGTGTCTAATCCAAAACCAAAATCGGGTTTAATTTCCAACGCAGCAACATTAGCTCCTCTAACTCCAACTTCTTCTTGCACCGTAAAAACGCCATAAACATCATAAGGAATTTTTTTATTTTTTAGTTCTTTTAAACTTTCAATCAATATAAAAACGGCTAAACGGTTGTCTAACGATTTGCAATTTACACAGTTTCCCATTTCAATTAATCCTCGTTCTCTGGTTATTGGGTCGCCCAGGCTAACTATTTTTTCCACTTCTTTTTTATTCATTCCTAAATCAATAAAAAAATCAGTTGTTTTAGGGAGTTTCAATCGTTCTTCGGCACTCATCACATGAATAGGTTTTGAACCCATTACACCAATAACATCTTTTTTTCCGTGAATGATTACACGCTGAGCGGTTAAAGTTTTTGGGTCGAAACCACCAAGTGTATGAAAACGCACAAAGCCATCTTCATCAATGTGGGTTACCATAAACCCAATTTCGTCCATGTGAGCCCCTATCATTACTCTTTTTTTAGTTTTCCCTTTTTTAATGGCATACACATTTCCCATATTATCTATGGTAACTTCATCTACCAAAGGAGTTACTTCTCTAATTACAATTTCTCTAATTCGCTGTTCATGTCCTGGAGCTCCAGCAACTTCAGCTATTTCTTTTAATAATTTTACGTTTATTGGCATATTTTTAGGTTTAATTTAATAGTTATTTGAAAATAATAGTGTTCGTTTTTTAAACAAGGGGTCATAACCCCTTGTCAAAACAAAAATAACGAAGAAGTTGGACTTTAAAGACAGCCTCTAGTCAATTATACTCAATTTCATCATATTAGTCTGTCCTTTTTCGGTAATGGGCATACTTGCAAGATTGATAATTAAGTCTTTTGATTTTACTTTTTGCTCTTGTTTAAGAATTAATTTAATATCAGAAATAGTGTCATCAGTGCTTACAAATTTATCGTAATAAAAAACTTTTACACCCCAAACTAAACTTAACATATTTAAAATATCTTTGTTTCCTGTAAACACAAAAATTCCTGCTTTCGGTCTAAAACTAGAAATTTTAAACCCTGTATAACCCGAAAATGTCATGGTAATAATTGCAGCAGCATTAACACGTTGAGCCAATCTGCATGAATTAAAACAAATAGAATCAGTAATATATCGTTCTTCATTGTCTTCTTCAGGAGGATATTCATAATTATAAAGTGAATCTGAGGTTTCAACATTTTCAATAATGTTTGCCATTGCATTAATTACTTCAACGGGGTGTTTTCCAACGGAAGTTTCAGCACTTAACATCACAGCGTCTGCTCCATCAAGCACAGCATTGGCAACATCGTTTACTTCTGCTCTTGTGGGAGTTATGTTTTCTATCATACTCTCCATCATTTGTGTAGCAATTATTACTGGTTTTGCTGCACGCATACATTTTTTTACTATCATTTTTTGAATGAGAGGAACTTTGTGGAAGGGAATTTCCACTCCTAAATCGCCTCTTGCTACCATTACTGCATCAGTTTCTTTAATAATTTCATCAATAACTTCAATGGCTTCGGGTTTTTCAATCTTAGCAACTATTTTTGCTTTACTTTTTGCTTTGGTTATAAGATTTTTTAATTCAACAATATCTTTTGCACTTCTTACAAAGGAAAGCCCTATCCAGGCAATATTCATTTTCAGAGCAAATTGCAAGTCTGCCAAATCTTTTTCGGTTAAACTAGGTAGCGAAACTTTTGTGTTAGGCAAATTAACTCCTTTGTTGGAAGATAGTGTTCCACCATGAATTACTTTTGTGATTACCTCATCTTTTCTATTGGTAGAAATTACTTCTAACTGAAGTTTTCCATCATCCATGAGAATTTTTTCACCAGCTTTCACATCATTAGGAAAATTTTGATAACTGATGTAGGCTTTTTTGTTGTTTCCAATACATTCGGTAGAAGTAAGCACGAATTCATCTCCATTATTGATAAAAGTACTACCTTCTTCAATTTTTCCAATTCTTATTTTTGGACCTTGTAAATCGGCTAAAATGGCAGTAAACCGACCTTGCTCTTTGTTTATAGCTCTAATGTTATTGATTACTTCTTCATGGTCTTTATAAGAACCATGTGAAAAATTAACTCTACATACATTTACGCCTGCATTTATAATTTTTGATAACATCTCTTTGGATGAAGTTGCTGGTCCGATGGTAGCAACAATTTTTGTTTTTCTTACGTTCATTTAGAATAATAAATTTTTTTTCGATTTAAGTGTTGCAACATCTATTTGATGTGCCATAAGAATAATTTCTTGTCTGTTTAAAATAGTTGTTATTTCGGTAATAAGTTTTGGTTCTGTATGCCCTTTTAAAATTATAAAATAATCTACAACTTGTTTTTCGGGTATTAAATAACCCAATTCACTTTTGTTGGCTATTAAATAATATTCAATATTGTTTTGGTTGTCTATATATTCGTAAAAACTGAATGATAAAGTTTCTTTTTTCTTTAGAATATCAAAATCATTCAATCGAATTAGGTTTATATTTAATGCATTATTTATTGTCCAACAAAGCTTGTAATTTTTGGTATGACAGCTAACTCCTATCATTTCAAAATCGTAATCTTCTTCTAATTTGAACGTGTGTTTTGTCATGCCTTCTAGCAATCAATTTTTTTTGCAAATGTAGTAAAATTGATGTAATTTAATATGCTTATCCGTTTGTTTACCTATTTTAGTAATTGATTTTCTTTATTTACCCCATCCCTAAAGGGTGTGAAGAAAATCAATTTGCTCCCTTTAGGGTTTGGGGCAATCAAATTGATTTTCAAACCATTGGAACTTATTTAGGTAAACAAACGGATAAGCATATAATTTAAAGGTCTTTAAAACGGCATCTTGTTAAGAAATTATTAAATAGAGTTTGTCCATAATATCCGATATCTTCGTTATTCTTGACTTTCAAATCAGGAGACCCGATAGTTCCGATAGCTATCGAGGTCGAACATTACTCACAATATTAAATTATTTTTTAGTTGTGTTCGTGAGTTCGCTTCGTTCAGTTCTGAACCAAACTCTCGACTTTATGGACAAACTCTAAATAGTGTCTATCCATAAAGTCGAGAGGCTGAACTGTAAAGTTCAAATTCGAGGCTTTCGAAGTTTTGAAAAGCAGGAGCATTTCTTATTGTAGTAACTGTAAATGGTAATAATATAAAATTTATAAGAAGTCCAATTCCAAAACCAGCAACACCATAGAATATTGTTGTAAAAATTGGAAGAATAACAATAATGGTAATCCCAAAAAAGAAACTTAGATGTGAAGCAATTGTGGATAAAGATGATATTGATTCATAATAATCTGATTTCACAAATTCTTCATACTTCATTTTTGCATACTCATTTGCTCTTGCTCTAGCCTTTTCTCTTTCATTTTTCTTCCAATCTTCATAAGTTTGCTTTTGTGTTGTATATGTTTTTTTATTTTGGACATATAACTTACCAGTTTTTAAATTTTGCAGATATTCATAGGCTTCATTCAAAAGGATAAATTGTTCGTGTGCATCAACACTTTTGTTTTTGTCTGGATGTAGAATTTTTGCTCTTGTTCTGTATGCCTTCTTAATAGTTTCAAGGGAAGCATCTTTCTGAATACCTAATATGTGATAATAATTTTCGATGGTAATTATTGTTTTTTTAAAACAATTTCAAATGTATGTTATTTTTATGAACAACACTATCATAGTTGCCAACTTTACATAACTATAAAATAAAAAGAACATCAGAAAATAAAAAAATCGAATTTATAGAACTCACTTTAAGTTAAACCGATAACTTTGCAACTTTTAAAACTAGGTTTCATAGTTCAATGGATAGAATAGAAGTTTCCTAAACTTTAGATCCGGGTTCGACTCCCGGTGAGACCACAAATAGAAAAAGCCTCTAAAATTTTTAGAGGCTTTTTAGGATGATGTTTAAAAATAAGGTATGTTAATCCCGTTTGTAGCTTAAAATTGATTTTTTCATAAATTAAAACCCTGTTAATAAAATATGTTTCTTTTTTAGCTGAAAATCTTTACTTTTAGGCATTCAATTTAGTTTTTATAAAATGCCCTTATATCAAACATCCGTATTAAAAAATTACCTTAAAAGACAGGACAAAGAAACTGTTGCTAAAGCGTTTAAAAAATTTAGCAAATACTTCCATAATACAAGCATACAGCAGAATATTAGAGATAGCAAAGAAGAACAATTTCAAGAGGGTTTTTTACGTGAATTGTTTGTTGATGTTTTGGGTTACACCTTAAACCCTCACCCCAATTTTAATTTAACCACCGAGCTAAAAAACGAAAAAGGAGCAAGAAAAGCCGATGGTGCAATTTTAACAAGGGGTCATGACCCCTTGTCTATACCAATTGCAATTGGTGTAATTGAACTAAAAAGCACCAAAACCAAAGATTTAGAAAGCATCCGCCAACAAGCTTTTGATTACAAAGCCAACCAAACGGGTTGTGTGTATGTGGTTACTTCCAATTTTGAAAAGCTGCGTTTTTACATTAACAATGCTGTTGAATTTGAAGAGTTTGATTTGTTTACCCTAACTGAAAACCGATTTGAACTGCTTTATTTGTGTCTGCACAAAGATAATTTACTGAGCAATGTTCCGCTAAAAATTAAAGAAGCTTCGGTAAGAGAAGAAGAAGTAATTACCAAACAGTTTTACAACGATTATTCGTTGTTTAAACGTGAATTGTTTAGAGATTTGGTAAAACTCAACATGAAAAACGAAGTTTTTAGAAGCGAGTTTAATAGGGAAGATACCGAGCGTGCCAACAAAAACATAAAACATAACCTATTTAAAAAATCTCAAAAACTAATTGACCGCTTTTTGTTTATCTTCTTTGCTGAAGACAGGGATTTGTTGCCTCCCAACTCTACCCTAAAAATATTGGAGCAATGGAACAAGCTCAAAGATTTAGACGCTTATGTACCACTTTACGAACGATTTAAACTCTATTTTGGTTATTTAGATACAGGCAGAAAAGGTACAGACAAAGGAGCTGAAATTTTTGCCTACAATGGTGGTTTGTTTAAACCCGACCCCATTTTAGACAGTTTACAAATTAGCGATGAATTGCTGTTTAAACACACCGAAGCCCTTTCTAACTATGATTTTGAAAGCCAAGTTGATGTAAATATACTAGGACATATTTTTGAAAACTCGCTGAATGAAATAGAAAGCGTAAATGCCGAAATTGAAGGAGTGGAGTTTGATGCTCAAAAAACCAAACGTAAAAAAGATGGTGTTTTTTACACGCCAAAATACATTACCAAATACATTGTAGAAAATACCGTTGGTAAACTGTGTGCCGAAAAGAAAACCGAACTAAATATTGTTGACGAAGAATACACCAAAGACCGTAAAGGACGAACCACCGCCAAACTAAAAGAACTGAAAGACCAATTGGACAATTACCGAAATTGGTTGCTGCAACTAACCATTTGCGACCCTGCTTGTGGCTCTGGAGCATTTTTAAACCAAGCGTTGGATTTTTTAATAAAAGAACACCAATACATTGATGAATTACAAACCAGTTTGTTGGGTGGTGGTTTTGTGTTCCCTGATATTGAAAATACCGTATTGGAAAACAATATTTTTGGAGTGGATTTAAACGAAGAAAGTGTTGAAATAGCCAAACTCTCTTTGTGGTTGCGTACTGCACAACCAAGAAGAAAACTTAACGATTTAAGTAGCAATATAAAATGTGGTAACTCTTTAATTGACGACCCAAAAGTTGCAGGAAATAAAGCGTTTAAATGGGAAGAGGAGTTTCCTCAGATTTTTAAAGAAAAGGAGAAAAAAGCATTTCATATAACCACAGCAACGCACGATAGCAGAACATCGCAACGAATGGTTGACTATAAAGTTCGTGCATTGCGTGATAATGGACTAAACCCTAAAGCACAACCAATATGGCTTGAACCCGAAGATGAAATACTAATTACCAATACCATTGCCGAAATAATAAAAGAAGATGAGCTAAATGTAATGGCATACAATATTTGTGGCGACCACATGCATTTGCTACTAGTGTGTGAAGGAGAGGAAGTGTCGAAAGTAATGCAAAAAATAAAAGCTAAAACAGCTAGAACCATAAATATAAACAAGGGAATTACTTCAACAAGGGAGCATGCTCCCTTGTCCACAGATAGTAGAGGAGAAAAACAAAACAGCCTATGGACACAAAAATTCGGATGTAAGGAAATAACCGATGAAAAACAACTGTGGAATACTATAGAATATATACAGAACAATAGGATAAAACACGAGTTACCTCCGCTACATAGTAGCAACAACAAGGGAGCTTCCGACTATTCGAACAACAACAAGGGAGCATGCTCCCTTGTCCCTATAGAAAAAAACGAACTATTTAACTGCTCCTACCAACACGCCTTCCGTACCGAATATAAAGGGGGCTTTGATGTGGTTATTGGAAATCCGCCTTATGTTGACATTAAAGCTCTTGATAATGATTTGGTTAAAGTTTTATTTAAATCTTATAAAACAACTGAAAATAGAATTAATCTATATTCAATATTTATCGAGAAAGCTTATGATTTAGTAAAAGAAACAGGATTTGTTTCATTTATTAATCCTAACTCGATTCTTGTAAATTCATCTTATAAAAAAATAAGAACTTTATTAATTCCTTAAATCCGCAAGGAATTAATTTGTTGTTTTAAAATTTATTTTTCAGCGTAAAATTAGTCTTTTCTGAAAAATTTTAGCTCTGTTTTTCTTTAGATTTCTGTTTTTCTGTGAGCTGAATTTTAA
>JAHYJH010000228.1 GCA_019429185.1 Vicingaceae bacterium | reverse complement strand
CCACCCTAAAAATAAAAAAACAACCTTTTACAAAAAAATCCGTAGTACACAAACTGGAAATTAAAAATTACCAATATGCTTTAAATAAAGGAAGTTCGGGTTAATTAGCTGCAACTTGGGTTAAATGTTGGTTTATCCACCGACTACGTAGGCTGGGACAACACCAATGCTTTTCCATTGCAAATCAGGCATAACGCCAATCAGCCAATCATTACCTACACCAACAATTTTCAACGTATAAAAGTTAGTGAAGGAGGTGGTGTATTGACGAATGCCGGGCGTATTTCTATAGGTAATAGCCTTCCTAATGGTTTTGTTCCCAGAGATAGAGTGCATTTACACCAAACAGGAGTAGCACATTCTGCGGGATTTACTGCTATACGATTTACCAATGATAATACAGGAACTACCGCTACAGACGGGAGTCACTTAGGAATGCTAGGCTCAGGAACATTTTATCTCAGACAATTTGAAGCTTTACCTATTATTTTTGAATCGCCTGATGTTAGAAATGCAGGCACCATGACCAATTGGATGCATATTTCAAATGGATTAACTGGTTTTGGAGGTTATAGTACTGATGGATATGTAGGTTTAAATGAAGATTCTGCCATGTTTCATTTAGATATTAAAACTCCTTTTAAAAATTTAACAAGTCCATCTTTTGGTGGAGAATTGTTTCTCTCTTGCAGAACTTCTGATGTGCCCTACAGTAGAATGGGGATGTTAAATATTGCTGGTGGTAATGGTATTTTTTCTGCTACCTTATTTGGTAATATGGATTCTACACAAACCGGTTCAGGATTAAATACGCTTGCGGTTATTCATCCAAAACAAGATTCTAGCTTCAACCTAACTCCTGTGCAACGCTTTATAGTGGGTACAGATTGGGAGTATAACACCAATGCTGTTGATGCCATTTCTGAACTAGAAAACAGAAATGCTTTTTCGTGGCAAAACGTAGGCAATGTTAAAATGCTGATGAATGCGAAAGGAAGAGTTAGGATAGGAAATAGTATTAACTTATCTGATACGATTAAAAACCGTTTGGTTATTACTTCTTCTACCATTGATCCGGGTTTAGGAGTGTCAACCACAGTTGGAGGTAGTAGTGGCTTGCAATTTACCAACTTAATTGCTACAACACCGCCTTTGGCTACCAACCCTGGTACAGGTATTTTGTCGGTAGATTCAGCAGGAAATGTTATTTATGTGGATGCATCTAATTTTGGAAAATTAGGAAATTTATGTGATTCTACTTCCAACCCACTAATAGCCAATTATGAAATTCCTTTAAATAATCATAATTTTATATTTAGTGATGATTTTGGAACAGGTCAAATATTAATGGGTGACGTTAGTTGTAGCAACACTACCGATGCTAGAGTTTACATAAGAAATAATTCTAATTCATCAGGTTTACAAAAAGGTATTTTTGTTGAATCTCTCGATGCTAATGGTATTGGTGGTGATTTTGGAGGAAATCTTTATGGTATAAGAGCAGCAGCTCCTGTAAGTGCTGGATACGCTGGTTGGTTTAATGGTGATGTTTATATAAATAGTCCAACGGGGCTTTCTGGTGTAGGAGTTGTCACTGTTTCTGACCAACAATTTAAAACCAACATTAACACAATTGCTAATGCTACCAGTATTATTCAACAGTTAGGTGTTAAGTTTCACAAGGTTGTTCCTTAAAGTCTTGTTTACTATTACTCTTCAAAAGTAGTATTTTTTCTTTAAACACTGCTGGCTTTTCCTTAAAAATTTTAGGTTCGAGTTCAAACCACTTTTCTA
>JAHYJH010000101.1 GCA_019429185.1 Vicingaceae bacterium | reverse complement strand
TTTTCATCTTTATTTTTTTGACAAAAATACATATTGCAATTTAATATATTATCCTGATTGTCAAATTGTTATTAACATTTTGAAAGTTGTTATTAACGGTAATTTAATTAATAGAAGTCCCCTTAAGAAATTATTTATTCATCTACCATTCCCTTTTTAAATTGTTAATAAATCAGTTAAAAACCATTTTTTTAGTGGAATCTATATTTTTAAAAAAAACCTAATTTCGGTTTTTTATTCACTTTTTTTAATTATGGCAGAAGAATCAAATTATAACGAAGATAATATTCGCTCTTTAGATTGGAAAGAACACATTCGGCTTAGACCAGGAATGTACATTGGAAAATTAGGCGATGGAGCAGCTTATGATGATGGTATTTATATTCTTCTTAAAGAAGTTTTTGATAATTCCATTGATGAATATGTGATGGGAAATGGAAGAACTATTGAAGTTAGCATTAAAGATAAAGAGGTTAAGGTGCGAGATTATGGTAGAGGAATTCCATTAGGAAAAGTGATAGATTGTGTTTCGAAAATGAACACAGGAGGGAAATATGACTCCAAAGCATTTAAAAAATCAGTAGGATTAAATGGTGTAGGAACAAAAGCAGTTAATGCACTTTCATCCTATTTCAAGGTTGAATCTGTTAGGGATGGAAAGGTTAAGAAAGTTGAGTTTGAAAGAGGAAATCTTACGAATGAATATGATGTTGAGGATTCTACTCAACGAAATGGCACAAAAATTACTTTTATTCCAGATGAGCAAATTTTTAAAAACTATACCTACAGAAATCAACACGTAGAAAAACTGTTGTGGAATTATGCTTTTTTAAATACAGGACTTTCTATTTATTTTAATGGAGAAAAAATTCAATCAGAAAATGGATTGAAAGATTTATTAGAGCAAAATTTATCTCACAAACCCATTTATCCCATTATTCATCTGCATGGTGAAGACATTGAAGTTGCCATAACACACACAGAATCTTATGGAGAAGAATATTATTCGTTTGTAAATGGACAATATACACCACAAGGAGGAACACATCAAGGCGAATTTAGAGCTGCTTATGTGAAAACCATCAGAGAATTTTATGGTAAAGATTACGATGCTTCAGATATTCGTTCGTCAATAGTTGCAGCAGTTAGCGTGAAAGTGATGGAACCAGTTTTTGAATCACAAACGAAAACAAAGTTGGGTTCAACAGAAATTGCTCCCGATGGAGTTTCAATGCGGGCTTTTATCACTGATTTTTTGAAAAGAGAGTTAGATAATTTTTTACATAAAAATCCAGCAACAGCAGAAGTATTGCAACGAAAAATTTTGCAATCGGAACGAGAACGAAAAGACATGGCTGGAATTAAACAACTGGCTAAAAAAAGAGCAAAAGACGCTTCGTTGCACAATAAGAAATTACGTGATTGTCGCTTACACTATAACGACACCAAAGAAAATGACAGAAAAGTAGAAACAACACTTTTTATTACAGAAGGTGATTCGGCTTCAGGTTCTATTACAAAATCGAGAGATGTAAATACCCAAGCGGTTTTTAGTTTAAAAGGAAAGCCTTTAAATACCTATGGGTTAACAAAAAAAATTGTATATGAAAATGAAGAGTTTAACCTACTTCAAGCCGCATTAAACATTGAAGAAAGTATAGATGATTTAAGGTATAACAACATTGTTATAGCAACTGATGCCGATGTGGATGGGATGCATATTCGTTTGTTGTTAATCACCTTTTTCTTATTGTTTTTTCCCGATATTATTAAAAATGGACACCTTTATATTTTAGATACACCTCTTTTTAGAGTAAGAGATAAATCAAAAACATTTTATTGCTACTCAGAAGATGAGCGTCAGAAAGCCATGCAAGAAATTAAAGGTAAACCAGAAATTACTCGTTTTAAAGGTCTTGGAGAAATTTCGCCAGGAGAATTTAAAAATTTTATAGGTAAAGATATTCGCTTAGACCCAGTAATTATTGGTAAAGAGACGCCAATTCAAGAAATGTTGGAGTTTTATATGGGAAAAAATACTCCTGATAGACAGCAATTTATTATAGAAAATCTGAAAGTGGAAAAAGATTTAGCCGAAGACTTGTTGGTTTAATAGAAACTTTTAACCTTATCTATAATCTTTTAACTATTTTTGATTTTTATATCAACCCTAAAGCATGATTAAATTTATTTTCAGCAAATCTTTTTTAATTAATATAGCAATCCTTATCGTGCTGATTGTTGTAGTTGTCTTTTTAATAGATAAATCTTTAGATAGTTACACCAATCACGGAGAATCTATTTCTGTTCCATCGTTAGAAGGACTCACAGAAAAGGAAGTAGAAGCAATTTTATCAGAAAAAGAATTGCGTTATGAAATTTTAGACTCCATTTTTGTTGATAAAAAGCCGAAAGGAGTGGTTATTGACCAAAACCCTTTAGCAGAATCATTAGTAAAAAAAGATAGAAAAATTTACATTACCGTAACTAAAATTACTGCACCAAAAATACTATTGCCAGATGTAATTGATATGTCGCAACGCCTTGCTGTAGCAAAACTTGAAAGCTATGGACTTAAAGTAAAAGTTGAGTACAAACCATCCGAACATCAAGGTATTGCAATAGGTTATGAACTTAAAGGCAAAAGCATTTCTACTAACGAAAAAATAGATTTAGGTGCTTTCATTACATTAATTATTGGCACAGGAAAAGGAGATGGAAAAGTGATGGTTCCCTATTTAATAAACCTTAATAAAGAAGAAGCTAATCAATTATTACAAACTTCGTTGTTAAGTTTAGGATTGGAGATATATGACGAAACGTGCGTTACATCAACTGATTCAATAGAAGCAAAAGTATATAAGCAAACACCTGGTTATGGAGTAAACAGTGTCTTAAACATTGGAAGTTCAGTAGATATTTATTTAACAAAAGATTCTACTAAAATAAATACTCAAAATTTGAGTTTAGATAGTTTGGTAATGTGAAAATGTAACAATGTGGAGATAGAAATCTGCGATAATCAGCGAGATTTGCGGGGAACAATATTTGGGCGTATCAATTGAAAATGTGTTAATTACTACCAACTTTTAACTTTATAAACTTTATGAACTTTCAACTTTACAAGCTTTCAACTTTTTTCTTTCTACTTTTTACCTTTAATTCTTTTGCTCAAGACACCTTGTTTGATTTAGGTGTAAATAAAACATTGATAGCGAAATACAACCAAAGTATTAAAGAAAAGAACTCAGAAATCTTTAGAAAAAAACCAAAACAATCTAAAATTTTACTCACACTTCCTTTTTTAGATGATTTTTCTCAAAACTGGCATTTTCCTAACGAAAATTTATGGCAAGACATTTATGTTCATATAAATTCAAGTTTTCCTATAAATCCTCCATCTTATGGCGTTGCAACTTTTGATGGGCTTGATTCAATAGGTTTTCCATATAATTTTATGCCAACTTCTTATGGAGAAGCGGATGTGCTTACTTCTCAGCCTATTGATTTGTCGGTTGTTACTGATAGTGTTTTTTTAAGTTTTCAATATCAACCTCAAGGTAATGGAAACAAACCCGAAACACAAGATAGCTTACGATTAGAGTTTTTTAGACAAGCTGATAGTACTTGGGTTAGGGCGTGGGGGAAAGCCGGTTCTTCAACCCATCCATTTAAAAAAGTAATGGTTTATGTTGGTTCTGATTTTCATAATAACGAATTTCAATTCCGATTTAAAAATTTTGCAACCCTTAGTGGAAATGTAGATCATTGGCATATTGATTATGTCTATTTGAACGACAACAGAACAAGTGCCGATACCTTGCTTAATGATGTTGCACTCATTACCAATCATTTTAGTTTGTTGAATCAACTTACAGCAATGCCTTGGGATCACTATAAAACAGATACAATAGGTTTGATGGCTGAAGTAATGCCTGTTTCGTATAAAAACAATTTTAATTTCACGTATGATGTTTTCTATAAATATGAAGTTTCTGATAACAATGGTGCTGGACCAGTGGTGGAAGTTTACCCAACAGGAGTTGCATCAAAAAATGCCTTTGCATATTCAACTTTAACAGAACCTCAAGCAGTTTATCAAATAACTCCATCATTTTTGAACGATTTCACCTTTCCAACGGATAACTCAACAAATAAAGTATTCCAAATTAAAAATTATTTTGATATTATCCCGTTTGTTGATGATAATCAAAGAAATGACACCGTAAAATCATTCCAAGTTTTTGGCTCTTATTATTCGTATGACGATGGAAGTGCTGAATTAGGTTATGGAATTCAGGGCGTTGGAGGAAAACTTGCCAATCAATTTGTTATAAAAAAAACAGACACATTAACAGCAATGCAGATTTATTTTAATCCGATAAGAGATAATATTTCAGCAGAATCGTTTAAACTTACTGTTTGGAGTAGCCTAAACCCAGAAATAGTAATTTACCAACAAAATGATTTCTTTTATCCAATTTATTCATTTACAGATGCGTTTGTTCATTATGAATTAGCAACACCATTAATTCTACCAGCAGGAACATATTATTTTGGTTACGAAAAAATTACGGCTCCGTTTTTAAATGTTGGTTATGATGTAAATACCAATAATAGAAGTAAAATTTGGTATAATTCCCAAGGTGTATGGCTAAATCCTTCAGCAAGTATTCCTAATGGTTCATTGATGTTGCGTCCTGTTTTTGGCACTACTGGAGACCCAATTTCTTCAATTAAAGAAAATGAAGTTAACAGTGATTTTAAAATTTTTCCAAATCCAGCAACAAACTACGTTTATTTTGAGCATATAGGAAAAACACAATCGTTAGAGTTTAATGTAGAATTAATAGATATGTTTGGAAGAACAATAGTTGAAACACAAACAACCAAAACCAATAAAATTGATGTAAGTAACATTAGTAAAGGAATTTATTTCATTCGATTTAGCAATAATACAAGCAACCAACTTATAGTTAAAAAAGTAATCATTCAGTAAAAATTATAAAATTAAAACTTGCGTCCCGATAGCCATCGGGATTGTGAGAAAAAAGGAAGCCAAAAAATGAGATTTGAAGAAGAAGAAGAGCAGGATAATGAGTTGTTTGAACACTATAAATTTATTGTTGATAAAGGACAAGAATTATTACGTATTGATAAATTTTTAATGGATAGAATTCCAAATGCTACAAGAAGCAAGCTACAAGGAGCTTTAACAGATAAAAACGTATTGGTAAACAAAAAAGTGGTAAAAGCCAATTACCGAGTAAAACCCTTCGATGAAATAACGGTGGAATTGCCCTATCCACCTCAAGAAATTGAACTTTTTCCTGAAAATATTCCATTAGATATTTTATTTGAAGATGATGATGTAATAGTACTCAATAAACAAGCAGGCTTGGTTGTTCATCCAGGATATGGAAATCATACAGGCACATTAGTTAATGGGTTAATTTATCATTTTGAAAACCTACCCCAAACAGCAGTTCCTAATCGACCAGGTTTGGTGCATCGGTTAGATAAAAATACTACTGGAATTATGGTAATTGCCAAAAACGATCAGGCACTTACGCATTTAGGAAAACAATTTTTTGATAGAACCATAGAAAGAAGATATAATGCGTTGGTTTGGGGCGATTTTGAAGAAGATAAAGGAAGGGTTGAAGGTAATGTTGGTAGAAGCCTTCAAAATAGAAAAGTAATGACTGTTTTTCCTGATGGCGAATATGGAAAAAATGCAGTAACACACTTCACAGTCCTTAAAAGATATGGCTATGTAACCTTAGTAGAATGTAAATTAGAAACAGGGCGTACACATCAAATAAGAGTACACATGAAACATATTAAACACCCTTTGTTTAATGATGAAGAATATGGTGGAGATCGAATTCTAAAGGGAACAACTTTTTCTAAATACAAACAATTTATTGCCAACTGCTTTGAAATACTTCCTCGACAAGCACTTCATGCAAAATCATTAGGTTTTGAGCATCCAAAAACAGGAGAATGGCTTCATTTTGAAGTAGATTTACCGCAAGATATGCAGCAAGTGCTTGGAAAATGGGAAGTATATGTGAATAATAGAGATGTTTTTACAGCGTGATTTTAAAAACCTGAGTTCGATTATTCTTTTGAATTCAGAATAATGTCTGCAAGAAAACTGCCTTTTTAAAGTCTTTGATAAGAAAAAGTCAAAGACAAGGCTTTCGAAGTTTTTGAAAATAAGGAGTTTACTTATGGTAAGTGACTGTTTCAAAAACGAGAATAACGCAGTATTTGGCGTTTTCTTGCAAAGACTAAATAACTAAAAATAACGCTTTGATTAGTTCTAAATTTTAATATTTTTGTTGAAAAATTAATTTATGTCGCATTTAATTTCACCATCCATCTTAGCCGCAGACTTTGCTAATCTTCAAAAAGAAGCTGAAATGCTTGATAAAAGCAAAGCCGATTGGTTTCACATAGATGTAATGGATGGCGTTTTTGTGCCTAATATTAGTTTTGGAATGCCTGTAATAAAAGCCATCAGAAAATTCACAAAAAAACCGTTTGACGTGCATTTAATGATAGTTGAACCAGATAGGTATATAAAAGATTTTAAAAATGCAGGAACAGATATTCTTACGGTTCATTACGAAGCCTGTCCGCATTTACATAGAACAATTCAAGCAATAAAAGCTGAAGGAATGAAGGCAGGAGTTTCTTTAAATCCACATACCAATGTGAATGTGTTGGAAGATATCATTCATGAATTAGATTTAGTATTAATTATGTCGGTAAATCCAGGTTTTGGAGGACAGTCGTTTATAGAAAATACATATACAAAAATTAAAAAATTAAAAAAATTAATTTTAGAAACTAATTCTAACGCTCAAATTGAAATTGATGGAGGTGTTACTACAGAAAATGCAAGAAAACTGATAGATGCAGGAGCAGATGTGCTTGTAGCAGGAAGTTTTGTTTTTAAGTCAGCACATCCTACAGAAACAATAGCACAATTAAAAAATGTATAATTTTAACACCTAATTACGTTAAATAAATAAAAAACAATGATATTTAAAATTCAAAAAAAAACTATTTATATTGTATTGGCACTACTAATAATTAGCTGTACAACAGATACAAACAAAGATAATGTTAGTTCCTCAACTGAAAAAGTAGAAGATAAAAACATTGAAATTAATGGGATAAATCATTATTTCAAAATTATAGGAACAGGAGAACCAATCCTTGTTTTGCACGGAGGTCCAGGACTTTTTAGCGATTATTTAATTTCTTCTTTTGAAGGCTTGGCAAAAGACTACCAATTTATTTTTTACGACCAACGAGGAAGTGGAAAAACAGATTTTCCCAAAGACACAGCAGATATTGCTATTCCGAATTTTGTTGAAGATATTGAAGCTATACGTAACCATTTTAAAATAGACAAAATTACTTTAGCAGCACATTCTTGGGGTGGTTTGTTAGCCTTGTTTTATGCGAAAAAATACCCTGATAATTTAAACAAACTGATTTTAATTGCACCAGGACCTTCTAATTCTGAATTTTATGAAAAAACATTATCCAACATGCAACTAAAAAGAAAAGAAGAAGATACCAAAGAATTGGTTCGATTGATGATGTCGAAAGATTTTGAAAAAAGAGAACCAAAAACCTTTAAAAATGCAATAATACTTGGAGATAAAGTAAATTTCTACAATCAAGAAAATGCAAAAAAAATGTATGATTTAGTAGTGTTTAATGAAGAAAATTCAAGTAAAATGTTACATACAAATAGTTTACTGGAGCGAAATTTCTTTAACTATGACATAACAGAAGGGTTAGAGGTTGTAACTTGTCCAACTTTAATTGTTATAGGAGATATGGACAATGTGCCATTTGCTTCAAATCAGGCACTACAAGAAAACATAAAAAACGCACGAATAGAAGTTATAAAACAAACTGCACATTATCCATTTTTTGAAGACAACAAGTCTTTCACTCATGTTATGAAGGATTTTTTAAATCCTGAATACGAAGATTAAAAAAATGGTTAAAATTGATTTTGAACTAAAAGGAGATTTTATCGAACTTATAAAATTGTTAAAGTTTTTGGGATTATGTGATACAGGAGGAGATGCCAAAAATGCTGTAGAAAATAAGTTGGTAAAATACAATGGTGTTATTGAAATTCAAAAAAGAAAAAAGATACGAAAAGGAGATAAAGTACAGTATAACAATACGCTAATAACTATAATTTAAGTATGTCCACGAAAACACAAATTTTAAATCACGAAGAAATCACTAAAAAGATTAATCGAATTGCTTTTCAAATTTATGAAGATAACTATGACGAAAAAGAGATTGTTATAGTGGGAATAGCTAAAAAAGGACATTTATTAGCAAAAAAAATAGCAGTTAAACTTGCTGAAATATCCTCAATAAAAATAATAGATGCATCACTCATTATTAATAAGGACGAACCATTATCTGAAGATATAACACTTTCTATAGACCCAAAAGAAATTAAAAACAAAGTAGTTATTTTGGTAGATGATGTGTTGAATTCTGGTAAAACACTCATTTACGGAGTGAAATACTTACTGAATTTTGACATGAAAAGAATGTCAACTGTTGTTTTAGTAGATAGAAATCACAAACGCTATCCTATAGGAACACATTATGTAGGTTTATCATTATCAACAACCCTAAAAGACCATATTTCTGTTGAATTTACTAATGGTAAAATGGCTGCCTTTGTGAGCTAAAAATAATAGTTCACAAAGAAATTTCAGTAAGTTCTAAGTTGTAAAAGTACGTCCGTCTGAGGCGAATCCTCCCACTCGCTCGGTTGTATCGAGTGAGTAATATTTTTCATTTCAATTATCATTATGGGTTTGCCCCTCAAGTTTAAAAAAACAGCCTAAATTTTTTATTTGAAACCTAAAAATCAGTACCTTAGCACAAAATTACAACCTTATGCAACACCTAAAACACATAACTATACTAATAAGCACCGCTTTGTTAGTGGCAATTACAAGCTGCAAAAAAGACACAACAGCCGATGTATTTGTATATGAAAAAGGAACTAACTGCCCTATGGTAGGAATACCAGTAAACTTTGGATATACTTCTTCAAACGGTTTGTTTGCCGGAGGTGTAGTAGAGCAAAGCAAAACCACTGACATTAACGGAAAAGTAAATTTTAAAGGAAAAGACAAAAGTAAAAGTTACAGCGTTGGCTTTCCTAATGGAGTGGATTATTATGGTGATGGATCTTCTTTAGAAAAAGGCGAAAATAACCGCATATTTTTAGAAATAAGCCCCTATGCTTATGTGCGTGTGCATGCTAAAAATGTAACTCCTTTTGATAATAATGATTGGATTGATATAGGGGGGGGGCCTCTATGGAGCAAATGTAGATACGATTGTTATACAAGGTCCTTTTAAAGGTACAGGAACTGGGAATTTTGGATGGAATGTTATAAAAAATAATGTATCAACAGATTTTTCTATTCAACTGTACTTTATCGGCAGAGATACCATTAATTATACTATAGAATACTAATCGCATAAATATGAAAAAACTATTAATAGCTACCCTATTTATTCCGTTTGGGCTATATGCTCAAGAAGGATTTCAGGAAGAAATTATCAATCAGGAAGCATTAACACCTGCCTTTAGGTATGAAAATTTAGATAAAACAGAAATTACTTCAGGCAATTTGATTAATCGTTCTTTAGTGTTATCCAGCCATGCACCTTTTTATAAGGATAGCACAGGAGTAAATAATTACAGTGGTTGGCAGCAACTGTATGAAGAAATTCAAACAGGTTTTTTTAATAAAAACGCCCTGCCTTTTTTAGACAGTATTCGTAACAAAGTCAGCCAATATCAGGCACAAAATATCACACCTGTTTTAATGTTGGATATAGCGTATCAACAAATTAAAAATAATGCATTGACAGATAGTTTATTAATGTTAAATGCAGACGGTATTTTTGAAGATGTTTTTCCCAGAGCAGAAAGTCCATACCAAACGCACCGAGTAATAAGTTCTAGTCCTGCTATAAATAGTTATTATACCAATCAAATTACCTTTTTAATCAGTCAAGAATTCTTTTTTTCAAATAACACCCTGCCTCAAACCATAGAAATAGATTTTGGCGATGGGTTAGGTTATCGAGTAGTAAATTGGGAAACAACTTATGTTATTACCTATGCTGATGTAGAAGATAAGCAGCTTGCCATTAGGTTTGGTAACGATAGTATAACAACCTATTCTACATTAAAACAATCAAATGGATGTTTTCAATGTCAGCAATTTTCTATTAATAATCCACCCGATGAGTTTGGTTCTATCACTGCTACTATACCTGCATTTGGAGCAACAGGGGTTATAGATTATTACATTAAATCCAATGCTGCTTCCGGTTCATCTGCTTTTTTAGACAAACCATTTATTATTGTAGAAGGGTTAGATTTTCAACCAACAATAAAGTGTAACTCACCATTTACTCCATCATCTACTATTCCTTTTATCAATGGTAGTGTAGGTTGGTGTACCTTATGGGGAGAAGGTGGCGTGTCTGAGTTTGATTTAGCTCCTAATTTATTGAATGGATTGTTAGCCCAAGGTTATGATATTATCATGATCGATTATAAAGACGGAGCTACTTATATAGAACGCAATGCTTTTGCCTTGGTAAAATTTATTGAAGAACTTAATCTCCGCAATGCCGGTCCATCGGTAATTGTTGGCACCAGTATGGGTGGTTTGGTTAGTAGGTATGCCTTAAGTTATATGGAAAAAAACAACATTCAGCATTGTAATCGTTTGTGGGTTTCTGTTGACTCACCACAACAAGGAGCAAATATTCCTGTGGGTATGCAAGCATTTTTAAAATATTTTTCTACCCATGGACCAGGAATTATTAAAAATCCAATTAAAGAAAATTTTGATGATTTGAATGAACCTGCTCCTAAGCAATTATTAATTAAACACATTAATGGAATTAATGGAAATGAAACAATAGAAAGATTAAATTTTGCAGCAAGTATAGCTGCTTTGGGCTACCCTAAAAACACAAGAAGAATAGCTTTGTCTAATGGTAGTAGATTTGGAAGTGCCTTAGCCATGCAACCCGGAGAAAAAGTTTTTGAATGGATTATTCCTACGGGTATCACATCTATTTGTACTTTTTCACCAAATAAAGCTGAAATTTGGGCAAAACACCACAATGTTTCGGGTAGAGTTTTTAAAGGAACTATTATTGATGCATTAGCGGTAAATTTATGTGTTGGTGTAGGCACAGGTATAGGGGGTATAGGTGGCATAGGTGGTATAGGTACTGGTTTTGCTGCTTGTAACTTATGTGTAAATCTATTTTCATCAACCTATTCTTATAATTTCAATGGAGGAGGACCAAGTTACGACCGTATGCCCGGTGGCAGAAGAACTTCGTATAAGGATATAGAGGATAATGTGGGTTTTTATGGATTAAGTGCTTTTATAGGAGATGTAAGGTATGAAGACCATTGCTTTATCCCTACTAAAAGCGCACTCGATTTGAACAGTAGTATAGGGTATTTTAGTGATTTGAGCAATACCTCTTTTGATATTATAAATAAAGTTGACCCAAGTATTTCTTTAGCAAGATCTCCCTTCGAGAAACTATGGGCAGCAGATGGGAGTAGTGTAATAAGTAGTTCACAAAACGAGCTACACGTAGAGCTTACCCCCGGTAATATCAATTGGCTCATTAGAGAAGCTTGTGCCGGAGAGCCTAATGTGGGCAGTATGCTCACCACTACATATAATTTTGCCCGCCCTGAGAACCGTTTTTTATATGATGTAAACATTGCCAATGGTGGTAACTTATTAGTAAATGCCCAGCAATTGTCCGATTTTGGGGTAGCAACCTGTGTACCTGCTGCCTTGCCCATACCCGGAGCTACTTTTGTATTAGAAACCTCCGATTGTATGAGTGCGTTGGAAATTAGTAATGGAGGTACCATGCAAATTGGAGATAACTCAGCAGGAAACGCTGCCAAGGTAATTATCCACAGCGGAGTAGAAGTTATTTTGCGTACAGGTAGTCAATTGTTCATACATAATAACTCTCGCTTAATCATCGAAAAAGGAGCAAAACTCATTTACGAACCCGGAGCGGTAATCCAACTCTTGGGTGATGAAGCTGTATTAGAAATACAAGGCGAATTAGAAGTAAAAGACAATGCTACCTTTACCTTTACCTACCCTAATGCCAATAGTGGCTATTTAAAATTTAATGTGCCTTTTGTGCCTTGCCAAAGCAACCCTAATTGGGCTTGTCCGGTAATTATTGCAGGGCAAAACTCCAAGATGGAGCTAAGAGGAGCTGATAAAAACGATAAAATATTAGAAATAGCAGGAGAAGATATGCTTATCCCCGAAGACATGGCATTTTTCCGTTTGTGGTTTGGAAAAGCAGAATTTACCACACCCGGAGCAAGGCTGAGTTTAGCAAGTACCAACTACCAACTTGTAGATGCTACGTTTGTAGGCACAGTAAACAACCGAGGAGTTGTAGTTTGGGGTAACTCTGCCAGTATTATTGCTCGTTGCGAGTTCGATAATGTGAAACTTAGAGGAGATTTGTATGCGGCAGGTAATCGACTTAATGTGATTAACTCCAACTTTACCAATGGAGCAAATGTGGAAACCAATGGAAGAGGCGTGTTTTTTAGCAATGTGGATTTTGATAGACTTTCTCCAACTCCTACTTCATTTAACGGTTGGTTTTACAACAATTTAGATTTTCCTTCTGTTTATACCAAAGGAAATATTGTAAGCAATAATGGTATTGGATCGGGTATTAGTGGCGGCACATTCAGTTCCATAGCCTTAAATGAAGTAAAAATTAAAGAAGGGAGTATCTTACAAGGTGGTGGTGTGTTGATGTTAAAATGCAGTGAGGTAACAAATTCGCTTATTAATCAAGTTGGTGATGGAATTCTTTATTCGGATATACAACTCAGAATGAGTTCTATAGATGGTAATGGATTTAATAAAATTACTGGTAATGCTTATAACATTAATGGTTTTGCAACGGATTTGTTAGACATAGAATTAGGGTTTAATGATTTTAGCAATGGGCATATCACGGTAGGCTTCTTTCCACCTTTTCCAACTTCTATTGGAGGTAGTACGAATCAATATTATGCAGGAGCAGGAATAGGAGCAGGCACTCCAAATCCAAACACTACGAATGAAACTTACCCTTTAACATTAACTAACACGCCAAAAGTTGCATTGTATGATCAAAGTTCACCTCAATGCAATTATAATCCACTGATTCCTTCTTGTCCGAAAATACCTTTGTTTTGGGAATTTTTACCAAGCCCATTGCCCCCCCCCCCCTTGCAACAATACTGGAGGTGGAGGAATATCT
>JAHYJH010000227.1 GCA_019429185.1 Vicingaceae bacterium | reverse complement strand
TGGATAGTTTGGAAAAACAAATAGCTGATTTTATCTGTTACTACAACAATATCTTAAGCAAGCCTATTAATTGGGCTTTTAACACTGTTAAATACCGACAGAAACTTGCAAGTTAATGCACTAGGAGCAATTTTTCTGATTTGCCCTGTTTTTTCTAATTTTGAAATTTGCTTACTCAAACTTTTATCACTCGAAGAAAAAATAATTTCTTGAAGGTGAATAGGGAGATTTTTTTCCATTTAAATAGCTTTAATATTCAAAGATATAAATTATTTTCCATTATAAATTATATTTCGGAGAATATTTTCCATTATAATAATATCGGCAGAAACAAAAGGCGAACACTTTATGATAGTTAATAAAGCTAAAGAGATTAGTGAGGTTATTAATGAAAGGGTTGTAGATTAGTTGTTTATGTTGAATTTACTTTTCTTTTTCTAACAACCACCATTTTTTTAGTTCCTTTCTTTTTTTACTATCATATTTTGGGCAAATAAGAAATTCGTCAGGGAATTCTTTTTTAGATTTGTAAACTTCAATCAATCTGATAGCGTGGTCGCCAATTGTTGACCTACCTTTTGGAACGAGTGAAGCATAAATGTTAAAAATGCATTTTGCATCTTGCTTAGAATCAATCAAGCTCATAAGAAATTCAACATCAGATTTTTTTATCCAATTTGAATTAGCAGTTCCATGAACCAAAAGAACGGATATTTCATTTTTCTTCCGTTCGTTTACTATAAGAGCTTCTATAAATTCAATTACTGTAATATCTCCAATATTAACTTGAGCATCATTTTTTAAACTATCATAGTTTGATGAAGCGTTTTGAGAGTATAAAGAAGAAAGAAAAAATATCTTCACAACAAATATGTAAAATAGCTTTTTCATTTTTTGAAATAAAATTTACTTTTAATTGTTTATGGCGTATCCACCGAAACAGGAATAACTTTTCCGTTGATGAGAATGGGTTGTTGAGTAGCAAAATCAAAAATAAATTTAGCCATTTCTTCGGCAGTAGTTTGTGCTTCAAAACCCGGAAAAGCATTATTAAGCATTTCTGTCTGCACTGAACCTAACGCCAAGCAGTTCACAAATACATTTTTACCTTTATATTCTTCTGCCAAGCACTCGGTAAGATTGGCTAAAGCAGATTTTGAAGCACTGTAAGCAGCCAATCCCGGAAATTTTACCGAACCCTGAAATCCACCCATGCTGCCAATATTAATTACATGACATTTTTTTGTTGCATCAAGTTGGGCAAAAACACTTTGTAAAAGCAACATAGGTGCAAAAACATTTACTTGAAAAGTCTGCTGAATAGTTTTTAAATCTGTTTTTTCAAAAGGAACATGAGCTAAAAATCCCGCATTATTGATAACAATATCAATGTGTTGATGTTCTTTTAAAATAGCATTCAAAGCTGTTTGAAAATCAGGCTGATTCAAATCTACTTTGTAAACATGAATGGATTTTTGATATGTTTTAGCACAAAAATTTTGCAAGTTTTTTAGTAATTCGATATCTCTTGCCAAAGCAATAATAGTAGCATCGGTATGGGCTGCGAAGTGTTTCACTAAAGCAGCACCAACTCCCTTGCTTGCTCCTGTAATTAGTACGTTCATCTAAGTCTATTTTTTACAAATTAAAGATTAATTTCACTAAATAACATCATTTAACCACATAGGGAGTTACATAGAAAAGATTAGTTAAAAAAATATTTTGTTTGGTTAATCAATTAAACTTCATTAGTAAATAGGGTTTGCTGAGAAAGTCATTTTAATTACTTAATTAACACTTATTCAGTTAATTATGTTAATAACTTGAGGGTATTAAACTGGGGTAAATGCAAGGTTTTCTTTAATTTTAAAGAAAAAAG
>JAHYJH010000226.1 GCA_019429185.1 Vicingaceae bacterium | reverse complement strand
AAAGGATTAAACAAGCGTATCAAAGAGTTGTTTATAAGCCGGGATAAAATAAAAATTAAGAATGAAAAATTAAGTGCTAAAAACAGTGAATTAGAAGCAAGGATAAAGGCTTTAGAATATGAATTAACTCAACTTTCGCAAGTAATCAAAAGCATTAAAAATCAATAAAAAAGTAGCATATTTATTTTGTTATATCACTGAATATCAGTAACTTTGATTTGAACAATCAACAAAAAAAAATATGCTACGCAACAAAGATACAACAATAGTTTCAGAGATAAAAGACTTTTTTACTACAAGAGAAAAAGCAATTCAGACAATTTTAACCGTAATGAGTTCATTGAATTTGACAGAGCAACAATTTGGGATAGAAAATAAAAACAACCAAACCTATAAAAACATCAATAAACTCTTATTGCTCGTGTTGTTTCCTTTTTTTGAAGTAAAAGACGCATGGAGTTATCATCAATCATGTTTATATCCGCTATTAAGTTGTGGTAAAGATGTTTTTTACAGATTGCTAAACGATACAAACATAGCATGGCGGGAAATATCCTACAAAATAACCATACGCTTAATAAAAAAGGTAGAAGCAAAGAACAAAAGCGTAGCAATAAATCCTCGCTGCCTTATTGTTGACGATACAGACCTTCCTAAAACAGGAAGGAGAATAGAATTAATAGGCAAGGTGTTTTCGCATGTAAGCAGACAAAGTATATTAGCCTTCAAAGGGTTATTTTTAGGCTATCATGATGGAAAAAGTTTCTTTGCTTTAGATTTTTCGTTGCACGGAGAAAAAGGCAAAAACAAAAAAAAGCCTTATGGAATGACCCAAAAGCAGTTGAAAAGCAGATATGCCAAACAGCGAGATAAACATACATACGGAGGTATACGCAAACAAGAGTACTTTAACTCAAAAATTCAGCAAATGATAGAAATGATACGTATGGCTATTGGCAAGGGAGTACGATTTGATTATCTATTGGTAGATAGCTGGTTCACTTGCTATGAAGTAATAAAATTTGTTCGTACACGCAAGATTAAATGCCATTTATTAGGTATGGCAAAGATGGGAAATACAAAATACGTGTTTAATGATAAAAAATGCTCGGCAAAAGAAATAGTAGATTACCAACGCAGAACGAAAAAAGTAAAGTATTCCAACACATTAAGATGTTATTATAGCGAAACTGTGGTTGATTTTAATGGTATAGCAGTAAAATTATTTTTTAGCAAAACATCACGCAAAGGAAAATGGAACGTACTATTATCAACCAATGTAACACTAAAATTTGAAGAAGCCTATAAAATATATGCTATACGTTGGTCGATAGAGGTCTTTTTCAAAGAAAGTAAGCAATATTTAGGATTAGGAAAAGCTCAGTCGCAAGATTTTGATGCCCAAATAGCCCAAAGCTCACTAAGTATGATACAATATAACCTTCTTGCTGTTGCCAAACGATTTACCGATTATGAAACATTGGGAGAACTCTTTAGAAATACCAAAGCCGAAACTTTACAATTGACGGTGGCGGATAAAATTTGGGCTATCATCATAGATGTAGTAGCTGTTTTAGCCGAATTTCTTGAAATTGAGGCAGAATCCTTAATGGAAAAATTAATTACTGATAATGAGAAGTTTATGAAATTAACTAAATTTAATAACCGCTTAACTGCTGCCTAAATTCGACTTGCGAAAGTTGAGTAAATTATAAAGTACTAAAAATTGCATTAAATCTTGTTTCATTTCTTCCAATGAGGTATATTTAGTTTTTTTAATTGTTTCAGTTTTGATAATATCATTGGCTTTTTCCACCATTCCATTCGTTTTAGGAGTAAAGGGTTTAGTGCATCTATGGTCGATGTTGTTTTTAGTACAGATTTCATC
>JAHYJH010000225.1 GCA_019429185.1 Vicingaceae bacterium | reverse complement strand
ACTCGCTTACTAACTGTAATTTGTAATGCTCGTCTCATTTTTTACCGCAAAAAAAAAGAAAAATGCAAACCTATTATCAAGCAGACAATATATTTATCGACAGGCAATTGTTAATCAATGCACTAGTATTCAAGGTTTTTTTGGAGTATTTATGATGTCCTATTTTACTGTCGCATTTGCTCGTAAAGTACTTAGATAATTTGTTTTTGTACTCATTTTTTAGAAACCAAGCTCATTCGTTAATGGTATGTATTCTTTTTGAGTACATCTAAAAAGTAAGCAACATTTTGTTTCTTTATGGTAAGCTTTTACTAAAGTTTTAATCCTAATTTCGCAATATTAAAAATAATTCAGAATGAATAAAAAAGGTTCTACGAAAGTTAAAAAAAAGAGAATAAGTCAATTTGAAGTGAAAGAGCCTTCGGAATTATTATTGTTTTTACTTACAGTTATTAAGGATAAAACGAAATCTAAAATTAAATCCATGCTCACGCATAAGCAATTTATGGTTGGTGATAAAATCACAACTAAATATAACTATCCACTAAAAAAAGGCGATATTGTTAAAGTAAGTTGGGACGATGGTTTTAGAGAATTGAAATATCAAGGTGTTAAAATTGTATTTGAAGATGAAGATATTCTTGTTGTTGACAAAATGGCTGGAATGTTATCCATCAGTGCAGGGAAATCTAAATCACCAACGGTTTATAAAACCATGTTGCATCATGTTCAATTAGATAATCCAATAGCAGCGTTGTTTGTGGTACATCGGTTAGATAAAGATGCTTCTGGTTTGATGGTTTTTGCCAAAAATAAAAACAGTCAGGTTGCATTTCAAAAGGATTGGGATAAATCAATCGCAGCACGAAAATATTTGGCTGTAACTCAAGGAACTATTGAAAAGGATGAAAATACCATCTCAAATTTTTTGAGAGAAAATAAGGCATTAGTAATGTACATTACCACCAATCCCAAAGATGCTAAAAATGCAATAACACATTACAAGGTTATTAAGAAAAATGAATTTTATTCACTTGTTGAAGTTTGGCAAGAAACAGAACGAAAAAATCAAGCTAGGGTTCATTTAAAAAGCATTGGTCATCCTATTATTGGTGATAAAAAATATGAAGCAACAGAAAATCCAATAGGCAGAATGGCATTGCATTTAAAAGTATTGACATTTATTCATCCTACTACTAAAAAAGAAGTGAGTTTTGAAACCAAAGTACCCGATGATTTCTTGAAAATATTCAGAAGTAAGTATTATCAGTAGGGTAGGGTTTTTGTTTTTAATTTTGTTCGCTTTATTTTACCTCTTTTAAATTTTGAAATTCTTTGAATATCTCCGTTTGAATCAAGATATACCCACTTGCCATTCTTATAATCTTGTTCTTTGTTCTCGCCAACCATACAAATGTATGACCTTAGAATTATAAACTTTTTATATCTACCATATTCTTTTAAGTTATTATTTGAATCATATAATTTCCAGATTTCTTTACGATAATTGCTCCTAAAATATGGTCCAATTATCCCAATCTCATAATCTCCATTTTTGTATAATATTGTTTTAATAAGGTTTTTAGATTCTTTTTTTTTAGGGTCTCTGTTTTTATTATTTCCGATTCATGTAAATTATTCCAAAAGGTAAAAAGTGTATCATTGCTTTCAGTAATTTCTATTTCATAATCAGGAATTGTATCCTTATAATATTTGTTACTACTCAGCCGCTAAATTACTTGTCTAAAGACAATAAAAAAACAAAAAAATGCCACTGATTACACTAATTTCCGCAGATTACATACACAGATTTGATTTTTCTTTGAAAAATCTGTGAAAAAAATCTGTGTGAATATACGTAATCAGTGGCAAAGAGAAAAAAAATAAGC
>JAHYJH010000100.1 GCA_019429185.1 Vicingaceae bacterium | reverse complement strand
AGAAAAGTGGTTTGAACTCGAACCTAAAATTTTTAAGGAAAAGCCAGCAGTGTTTAAAGAAAAAATACTACTTTTGAAGAGTAATAGTAAACAAGACTTTAAGGAACAACCTTGTGAAACTTAACATGTAGATATCTTTATCATTTCCATTTTTAATTAGATGGGTAGTTTTTTCCTTAGTAAAATCCCACCATTGGTTTAAAGCTTTATTAAAATTTTCATCTTCCAACTCAAAAGAAACTTTTTTAAGGTCAATAGTCTTTTTCGCTTGCTCCAATAGAACCGCAGTCTGTTCAATTTTTTCTTTATTATTCGCCTTTTTGTATTCTTCTAATGCGTTTGTGTAATAATGATGAGCAATATAACCTTGGTTTTTTTCAGTTTTTAGTTGTGAAATATGATAATCTCCTAATTTTTCGTGAAATTCACTTGTTGATATATTTAGCTTTTGACTTAAAGTTACAAGCAAATTAAGATAGCTTTCTAAAACCCTTGGTTCTAAATTTGCAATTACATTATTTGAATAATCGTAAAATGTTTGTGTTATCGAAGAATCTATTTTTTTTCCATTTGAAACAATGAAGTCCATCAATGAATATTTAGTAAAGTCATTTAATTTATCACTTTCTAAAAACGACACAAAATATTGGATAACTTCATCTTTTTTGTAATTTACAGTTTGACAGAGTACAAAAAGATTCTTGTAATAATATGCAAACGAATAACATTGTAAATTATCATCAACAGAAAAGGAAGTATTTTGTAAAAGCAACAAATAACTTTCAATCGCTTGTTTTGCAAAGTCAATGTGTTTTTGAGGACTTAACCAAAGTAAATGATTGTATTTCGCTTTATACTTTTGGTTTTTTACGCTGTTTGCTCGTGTTTTGATGTAATCAAAATTATCGTCAAATAATTCTAATGTTGGATAAGCGTTTGCACCACTTTGAAATTTCGGAATATGTATGCCTTTTTCTATTGAAAAGTCAGCAAAAAACAACTCATATGAACAAATTTTCTTTAAGTTCTCATCATCTGTTTTGTCTCTTAAAGCCGTGATATATTTATACGTGTTTAAATCTAAATACTTAAAATTAGTATTGTTTTCAAGGTAGCTGTAATATTCATCTAAGTTCTGAAAATCCATTTTTAATAATTTTTTACTCCACCTCAATTTTATCAATTTCCTTCATCAACCTATCCGTTTCTGAAAGTGCCACAATGATTTTTTGATAATGTAAAATATCGTCAAACTCCAATTTGCGGTCTTTGCGGTCTTTTAGCCATTTTTGGGCAGGTTGGTAACCGCCAATGTAAAACTCCCAAGCGGTTTGCGGAACATTGTCGAAATACTGCGTATCGTTGATGTAAACTTTACCTACATTCCCCTCATTTGTTGGGGCAGCTGAAAGCTTGGGCGGAAAATTCCCCTCCTTTGGAGGGGTGTCCGCAGGACGGGGTGGTTTTGTATAATTATCTAAAACACCATAGTTTTCAATAATATAATTTTCTAATCCAACTAATACATTGTTCATCTGTTTCATTATATCATCAACTTGGATTCTATACACTTTTAAACCCAATGAAATTAAATATTCTTCTCTTTGAGCATCGTATTCTTCTTTACCATCGTGACTAGAACCATCTATTTCAATAACTAATCCCAGTTTTTTGATGTAAAAATCTACAATAAAATTTCCAATTACTCTTTGTCTATCAAAATCTATTTTATGAAACCCGCCTTTGGTTACTTGCATCCAAAATAATACTTCGGGTAGGTTTCGAGCTTGCCTTAGTTCTTTTGCTCGTTGCTTTAAATTAGGATTGTATGGGAGTTCTAATATAGGTGCAAATTTAATTTGAGTTTGGTTTATCATTAGGGTTTGGTCTGGTTTGACAACTCCGTCCTGCGGGTGTGTAGTATGAACCACCCCGCTTTGCGGTTGTGTAGTATGAACCACCCCGCTTTGCGGTTGTGTAGTATGAACCACCCCGCTTTGCGGTTGTGTAGTATGAACAACCCCGCTTTGCGGTTGTGTAGTATGAACAACCCCGCTTTGCGGTTGTGTAGTATGAACCACCCCGCCCGTTGGGCACCCCTCCAAAGGAGGGGAATTTACAAAACGAGGCTTCGCCACTACATTATCTCCGTCTATTGGATATTGTGTTATGTAATTCTCAACTACTGGACTTTCTAATAAATGAATTTTGCGAATTTCTTCACCTAATTTTACCAATTGCCAAAACGTATCTTTGTCATTTGGGTATGGCACTCTCGGGAAGTCTATTTTTAAAAACTCTTTGTATTTCTCTCGATACGTTGGCGAATGTAAAACTGCATAGATGTAATCTAAAATGTCTATTGGGGCAAATTCCCCTCCTTTGGAGGGGTGTCCGCAGGATGGGGTGGTTTTTTCTGGCACAAACTCTAACCCTAATTTCTCTGCTATTTGATTTACTATTTCTGTGTTTAGATTTGGGGTTCTTTCTGTTTTCTGGTCTATGGTATGTTGTCCGTTGGATTCAGGATAAATATATAGTGGTGCTATACTTTCGCCTCCCTTATTATCTGAACGAATATATCCATCCGCAATAATTTTATCTGAACAAAAAATATAAAAATCTAATGCTTCGGGTTGTTGTCTTCTAAAAACTATACCTATATTTTGCCCAATAAGAAAATGTTTCATTAATTTTTCTCTCGCTCTTTCTATAATTTTTGTATCATAATATACAAATCGATTATCAAATGGACGGTAAGATATTTTTTGCACTTTACTTTTATCAGTTTCAATATTTAAGTGTGTTTCAATATTAGTAATTAATTCTTCCTTAGTTTCATTTACTAATATTGCATCCTTGGCTGTAACAATTCCAACATTATTTAAGCTAAACAATTCAGTTATTTGAAATCCCTCATCATAGGTTTTTAGGGCTTCAAAATTCTTTTGAATAAAACCATAATTTGGAGCAATATTTTCTAATTCAACATAAGGAATTGTTTTTAATGAATTATCTGAAAGAAAATCATATTTAAAATCCCTTTTACCAAACAAATCAAAATTAAAAACTTTGCCTAATTCATTAGTTTTTTTATTCCCAGTTTTTACAAAAATTGTTATTGCAACGCCTTGCATAATATCAAACACATTTGTATCAGCACTACCATCTGGCGAAGTTTCTTTTTTGGTACTATTTCCATGCAAATCTAATGTATAAATCTTGTCGTATGTTTTTAGTAAGTTCCAACGCATACCCCTAAAAGTAGGGTTGTCTAAAAAACCATGAGGGTTGATAAAAGCTAAAACACCGCTACCGTTTTTTTCTATAAAATACTGTCCGTAACGCAAAAACTTAACGTAATCATCATTAATCCATTTTGGGTTTCGTTCTTTTAATTTTTCTTTTCCACCTGGTTCTTTTTTGTAATCTTCCATTAATTTCATTATCCATTCGCCTTTATTCGCACTTTCTCCGCTATAAGGTGGATTTCCAATGATACACATTACTGGTGTATCTCGTTTGATATGGTTCGCTTCATTAGCTTCGCTACTTAACCAATTGGCAAATAAAGTTCCTGTGTCTTGGTGGTGTTCTTCGAGGCTGTTGGTTAGGTAAACTCTTAGTCTTTGACCACCCCGTCCTGCGGACACCCCTCCAGAGGAGGGAAATTGACTCGTGGTGGGTTTGTAGCCTGTTTCGGTTAAAAGCAAGTCTAATTTTAAATGTGCCATTGCATAACTCGCCATTAGCAACTCAAAACCATTCAAGCGTGGCAATAAATGCGTTTCTACATAATTACTCCAAATTCCTTGTTGTCCTTGAAATTTTTTGTGAATGTGTTTTACCACTTCTGACAAGAAAGTTCCTGTTCCTGTTGCTGGGTCAAGAATTTGTACTTTGTGAACTTCTTGCTCCACTTTTTTGCCTTGCAAATCAACTTTGATTTTGGTTTTGCTGGTATCGGCTAAACCTTGTGGCAAATCAAATTCTGTTTTCAAAATATCATCAACTGCACGAACAATGAAATTTACAACTGGAGCAGGAGTGTACCAAACGCCACGAGCCTTTCGCAGTTTCGGGTCGTATTCGCTCAAAAATGTTTCATAAAAATGGATGATGGGGTCTTCCATTTTTGTTGATTTTCCGTAGTTTTTTAAAATTTCTTCAACATTAGAAGCCAAAAATATTTCCACCAAATTATCTACAATCCATTTAATACGATCGTCAAGGTCGGGACCGGCAATGTAACCAAACAGTTTTCGCAAAAACGGATTTGATTTAGGAATTAATTCCGCTGCTTCTTGTCTGCTAAAAGTCTCTAAAGTTGAATCGTGCAAACGAGCTGCAAACATTCCATAAGCAATAGTTTGAGCGTAAACATCTGCAAATCCTTTGGCTGTAATATCGTGAATAAGAATACTTTTAAAAGCATTCATTTGTTCTTTCAGCGTACTGTCCTCATTATGCGTTTCATCACTGGTCAACGCTTTTTCAATAACATCAGAAAGCAATCGTGCTTTACCTGCCATCATTTCAGCTAATTTTTTTGAGCTTTTTATGTTTTGTCCAATATGCGTACAAAAATCTTTGATTAGGTTGGTAAAAGCTGCGAAGTTTTCGGGCAACGGTTTTATACCACCCCGTCCTGCGGACACCCCTCCAGAGGAGGGGAATATTTCGGCAATAGCAATTTTGGTGATAAATTCTCCATCATTGTATAAATGAAAGTTAATGTAGTCTGTAAAAATCAGATTATCTAACGATGCTTTGTAGCGGTCAAACTGTTCTTTGTTACCAGTCTTTTTAATGCCATCAAGGTCATTATCGCCAATGTCTTTGGCTTCAATAAATCCAACTGGAATATCTTTTTTAGTCAAAATGTAGTCAGGTGCTCCGCAGCTTTGTCTTTTGGGTTCGTTAGTGGCTCTGATTGTCGGTACTAATGCTTCTAAAAGTTGTTGCAAATCTCCACGGAAAGTATGTTCTGTTGCATTTCCGAGTCTGTACCTTTTGTCTAAGTTGTCAATGTATTGTTCTAACGTCATTTCTTTGTCTTGATTTTCAAGCCCAAATATAACGTTTTCTTTAAGTAAAATAGCATAAAAAAATAGGAAATGCTTCTTCTACAATATAATCTTATACTTAAAAAAACTGTTTACTAAACAAGGTAGAAAAACACTCACTAATCAACCTAAACCTTTCCGAAAGTTTTGAACTTTCGGAAAGTTCCATCACTCCACTTATTTACTTCATAGAGAACACAATTTATCGTTTATACATTTACGTATGAAACCTTCAAGGTTTTAAAAACCTTGAAGGTCTTCTCCTAAGCAACTTCCCAACTCCTAAATACTTATAAGTACTCCAGGCACTCCTAAGTACTTCCCCTCCTAAACATACCCCAATATTTTATAAGTAATGAATCCCACCCATTCGTGGAAAAGCGTTTCCCATTTGGTAATGGTATAAGTGTCAGGCAAAAACAGGTGGTCGAAAATAAACTTTCTTTTTCCTGCATAATGATCTACGCTAAAAGGAGTAACCGTAATACCTACCTTTTCAAAACAACGCTTGGCTCGTGGTATATGATAGCCCGATGTTACCAACAAATATTTTCCATCAGGAAAATCCTTATTCAAAATTTCAGCGGCATTTACTGCATTTTCTCTGGTATTTTTAGATTCTTTTTCGATAATAATATCTTCCATAGGAACTCCAATATCAGCTAAAAATCCAGCCATTATTACGCCTTCTTTTTCTTCCGAATTAACAATACTTCCAGAGCCTCCCACCAACATAATTTTTTTTGCTTTTCCTGTTTTATACAACTTCAATCCATGTAAAAATCGATCTGTTGATGCATGAAAACCTTCCAATTTACTTTGTTCATCATAGGTAGTAAATCCTCCCAATACAATTACCACATCATAGGTTTCAGCAATTTCATCATACGTTGGATTTCGCTCTTCGTACCAACGAAAAGCTTCATCATTTATAAATGGATTAGCAAAAAAGTAAAGCAACGAACAAGCTATTATCAGCAACTTTTTTTTTCGTTTAGGCAATTTTGTTAGCAAAGACCAAAGCAATAACACAATAACCCAAATTAATGGAGAAATTATAAAGTGTAGTATTTTAGATAGAATGAAAAACATTTCAGGTTTGAGGTTTGATGTTTATTTATTAAAAATCTCTTTTTTGTTGCCCGCAGATATCGCTGATTACCGCAGATTTTTTCTATTTTTCATATTTCTTATTTCATCTTCCACATTTCTTACTTACCACCGCTGCCCCCAATCCGCCTGAGGCGGAGAGAGCCTACGCTACCACGTGCGTAGGCTCCCTTTAGGGATTAAGGGTGTGCGAGGACTTTTAATTTCACTATTCTTATTTCTTATTTCTTATTTCTTATTTTCACATTTCATCTTTCATATTTTCAAATTATTACATTTATTTAGCTCTTCCCGGATTATCTTTCACAAAAGCACCCCAACCACTATACGTTTTAATAGAAGCAGGTTTCCCCATCTGAAAATAATGGCAAACCGCCACAGCCAAGCCATCTGAGGCATCTAAATGCACAGGCATACTTTTTAATTTTAGCAACGACATTAACATTCCTGCCACTTGCTCTTTTGATGCTGTTCCTTTACCGGTAATAGATTGCTTAATTTTTCGTGGCGAATATTCCGTTACAGGAATTTCTTTTGCCAATGCAGCAGAAATAGAAACTCCCTGAGCTCTTCCTAATTTTAGCATAGATTGAGCATTTTTTCCCATAAACGGAGCTTCAATAGCTACTTCATCAGGTTTATACTCATCAATTAAGTAGTTGGTGCGTTCAAAAATTTTTTTCAATTTCATAAAATGCGTTTCAATTTTTTTTAATTCTATCGAACCCATTGCTATTAGCGTCATTTTATTATCTTTGATATGAATTAATCCATAACCCATAATTGTGGTGCCAGGATCTATTCCTAATATTACTTTATCTTTAACCAATTTTTTGAAAGCTTTAATTTCATACAAATATATCAATTTACTAATTAGAGCACTAATTGGTTTGGCTGCATTTGTTTTTATTGCAGTTAAACTTTATACCTATTTCAAAAGCACTTCCTTTGAACTGTTGAAAATAAACGAAATACAGTTTTATTTGCTTTTTATTGCTCTTTTATTAGTAGTTGCAAACTGGGGAACAGAAGCCATAAAATGGAAATACCTTATCCGAAAATTAGCACCTATTTCGTTAAAAAAAGCATTTAACTTAATAATTACAGGAATTACCATTGGATTAATTACTCCAAATAGGATTGGCGAAATTCCTGCCCGAGTTTTTTTGTTACCCAACATTACCAATAAAAAAGCATTATTAACCGCTACATTTATTGGAGCTTTTAGTCAGTTGTTGGTTACTGTTTTTGCTGGTTTTATTGCCATTTATTTTTATAAAAACGAAGTGTTTTTTTCTTCTTTTTCATTCTCTATTCGTATTTTCATTCTTGTTTGTTTAGTAGGACTAATTTATAGCTATTTCTTTCCTTTTTGGATAACCAATTTAGTGAAAAAAATTCCTTTCTTATCCAACAATGAACACCTTGTTTTTAGCCCTCTTTTTTCAAAGGAAGAAAAACTAAATGCTCTGATTATGAGTATTTTTCGTTATGCTATTTTTTCTTTTCAATATTATTTAGTGTTAGAAGCGTTTGGAGTACATTTCAATGGTTTTTCAGAAATAGCGTTAATTGCAGTTTGTTTTTTATTCACTTCGGTTATACCAACATTCATTCTTTCGGAAATTGCTGTGAGAGGCTCTGTTGCATTGTTTGTTTTCAGTTTTCTTTCGCCAAACGATGTTGCTATTTTTAGTGCATCACTTGTTTTGTGGCTTTTAAATGTTGCATTACCTGCAACTATTGGTATTTTTGGGTTAACAAAAATTCAATTTCCTAAAAAAGCTTGATAATACTCATTTACATATCAATTTTTATCACGTTAATTTACGTAATTTCTATAGCTTATGTAATTGTTGGATGGTTAGCTATTCCAAAAAAAAATAAAATAGCTACTGCTTCAACTAAAAAGATTAGTGTAGTAATTGCTTATCGAAACGAAACTCAACACATTATTAATTGCCTAAAATCATTTGAAAAACAAACAATCAATAAAGCTCATTTTGAACTTATTTTAGTGAACGACCATTCGGAAGACAATAGTAAACAACAAATTGAAGCATATAGAAAAACAAGTAATCTCTCCATTTTATGTTATGATTTACTGGAAGTTACGTCTAAAAAAGAAGCATTAACATTGGGTATAAAAAATGCTTCTCACCCAATAATAGCTTGCACCGATGCCGATTGTGAAGTACCCGAAAATTGGTTAAAAAACATAGCTGCTTCGTTTGAAGAAAACACAGCTATGTTGCTTGGTCCTGTTGCTTTTAATACTAATTATAATGCTGTAGGAATTTTCCAGACCCTAGATATGCTTGCCATTCAAGAAATTACTTTTGGAATGTTACAGCATCAACAACCTATTATTAATAACGGAGCAAACTTGGCATTTCTAAAAAAAGATTTTAACCTTGTTGGAGGCTATGACCAACACAAAACCCCCTCAGGCGATGATGTTTTTTTATTGCAGAAATTCATAAAAAACAAGTTGAAAATAAATGGATTATTTACATCTCAACACATTGTGAAAACACAACTTCAACCAACATGGGAAACTTTTTTTCACCAACGATTGCGTTGGGCATCTAAATCAAAATATTATTCTAACAAAAATTTAATTTATTTGAGTTCAATTATTTACGCCACCAACTTCCTACAAATTTTCATCTATTTAGGAGTGGTATTGGTCGATAAATACTATATGGTTGGTATAATCTTACTGTTTTCTAAGTGGTTAATTGATTTTATATTACTATATTTGGCTGCTAAGTTTTTCTGTAAGATGAACTATTTATATTATGTTGTTGGTATGCAACTTATCTATCCAATATACATAACCATAATAGGTTTTTTAGGTATGATTTCTTCTTACAAATGGAAAAATAGAATTTATCAATGAAAAAAGAAAAAAAAGATACACAATCAAAATCGCTTTCAAAAATTGCTTGGCAACGCTTGAAAAAAAACAACTTATCTATTTTTGGATTAACATTGATTAGTATTGCTATTTTAGTTGCCTTATTAGGTCCAAATATTAGACCTGACAATTCTCCTAAAGCGAATGACCAAACACTTGAACTTACAACTAAAAAACCTGGTTTCAGCATCAATCTTTTAAAAGTAAAAAAAAACAAACCCACTGAAAAAACAAGATGGTGGAAAAAATTTAGAGAGGGAACTGAAAGTCTATATCAAAATATACCTATTTATGATTATAGCTTTGAAGGGCAAAAAATAATTATCGAAAAATACACAGGTGGAGATGTTAATAATGGGCAAATTGTTAAATTCGATTTAGCAGATGTTGTTTATGCTCTTAAACAAACAAACATCAATGATAGTAATGGGAATTCAGAATTTTACACTTTTGATGAAGGCAAAAAAATAATTTCTATTGAAGAATTACAAAAGATTGTTGAAAAAGAAAACATCATCAATAGAACCTATTATTTAGGAACAGATAAATATGGCAGGGATTTATTGAGCCGCTTAATGGCTGGAACTTGGATTTCTCTTTCTGTTGGATTTATTTCTGTATTCATTTCGTTAGTAATTGGAATTACAATGGGAGCTATTGGTGGTTATTTTAGAGGTTGGGTGGACGATATTATCATTTGGGTAATTAATGTGGTTTGGTCAATACCTACTTTGCTTTTGGTAATTGCCATTACATTGGCTCTTGGAAAAGGACATTGGCAAGTTTTTATTGCTGTTGGTTTAACGATGTGGGTAGAAGTGGCTCGTGTTGTGCGAGGACAAGTGTTGAGTTTGCGAGAAAAAGAATTTGTTGAAGCAGGAAGAGCATTGGGTTTTAGAAATTCAAGAATTATTTTTCATCATATTATTCCTAATGTATTAGGTCCTGTTATTGTTATTTCTGCTATCAACTTTGCTGCTGCAATTTTAATTGAAGCCGGACTTAGTTTTATTGGTATTGGAGCTCAACCACCACAAGCCACTTGGGGAAAAATTATTGCCGAACACAAAGGATATATCATTACAGGAAATGCCTACTTAGCTGCCTTGCCAGGTTTTGCAATAGTGTTAATGGTATTAGCGTTTATTCTTGTAGGCAACGGATTAAGAGATGCACTTGATTCTAAAACAGTTGATGATTTGCCCACCGTTTAAAAATTATTCTTCAACGTACAACAAAATATAAAAATTATTTATATATTTGCTTGAAATTATTGTTAATTTATTAATAATCAACATTATGAAATCAATTCTTTCTATCCTAATAGTAAGCTTTTTATTGCTTTCCATCACTTTCAACTCTTGTAGAAAAAAAGAACCTGCAATCGACTTAACTACAAATTCTACACAAGACAATACGGTGGCTGAAAATCTTTTTGAAGACATAAGAAAAGTGGTTGTTGAAGTTATTGATGATGAAGGTGCAAGTATGAGAGTGAAATCAGGTTTTTCTTTTGGAAATTGTGCTACCGTTAACATAAACCCATCATGGGTTGATACAATATGGCCAAAAGTGATTACTATTGATTTTGGTTCTACAAATTGTATAGGAACAGATGGAGTAAAAAGAAGAGGCAAAATAATTGTAACATTCAGTGATTTATATAAAAATCCAGGTAGTGTTTTAAATGTGCAATTACAAAATTATTACGTGAATGAACATTTAATTGAAGGCTCTAAAACCATAACCAACAATGGTAGAAATTCATCAAACAACTTATCTTTCACAGTTAATGTTACCAACGGAAAAATAACCTATCCAAACAATGGTGGAGTAACAACTTGGTCATCAGTTAGAACTAATGAATGGGTAGCTGGAGAATCAACTAATTTGTTTACGCATGGTATTGCAGGAATTTGTGATGATGTTTACCTTATAACTGGCAATGCAAACGGAATAAATAGATTTGGCAAAGCTTATACTATGCAAATAACAAATCCTTTACGAAAAGAAATTTGTTGTCGTTGGTTAGTAAGCGGAACTATAAACATAACCCCTAGTGGCTTGCCAACAAGAATCTTAGATTTTGGAACAGGAGCTTGTGATAATAATGCTTCCATAACCATAGGTAGTAACACTTTTAATTTTATGATGTATTGATTAAACTCTTTATAACCATTACAAAAAAACCTGCTTTAAAAGCAGGTTTTTTTTATAGCAAAATTGGCTTTCATTTCACATCAAATTTTACATACCCATTTTTCTTAACAAAATAATCATCAAAAGTAGCTTTGGTAATTTGAGTAGTTTCTCCTTGGTGTTCAATTACCATACTGCTAAAATTAAAATCTCGGCTATTAATAAAGTATTGACTGTTGCTTTCGTAAGTATCATTATGTAGTCTGCCAAAAATCATTACCGTTTTTGGTGGCAACACCACTTTAACTATTGCTGGATTTTCATCTAAATCGCTTAGTTCAATTTTATTATCCCATTGTATTTTACTTGATTTGGATAATTGATAAGCATCGGGAATGTTAGTGAAAATTCCAAAAAAATTACCTTCATCTAATTCATTTAACTCGTACGTAACAGTAATTGGAGTATCGGTTTTATTGCCTACTGTAAAATATTCAACCCACGAACATCCTGAAATCAACAAAACAGAAAGAATAAACAAATATGTTTTAAAATGACGCATCTTAAAAAATGATTAAACTACCAACAAAAATAACTAATCCAACCAACATTAAAAACAAAGTGTAAGGTAGTATTTCTTTGGCTTTTAATCCAGTAATTCCCAACAACGGCAACGCCCAGAAAGGCTGCAACATATTGGTAAGCTGATCGCCATAAGCTAACGCTAAAATACTTTTGGGCAAACTTACACCAATTTCTTGAGCAGCCTGAACTATAATTGGTCCTTGCACCGCCCATTGTCCGCCACCACTTGGTACAAAAATATTGATTAATCCCGCACTAAAAAAAGTATAAATGGGATAGGTTACTGTATTGGAAATAGAAACAAAAAAATCAGCAATGTCGGCTATTAAGCCACTGTTTTTCATCATTCCCATAATTCCGAAATACAAAGGAAATTGAATTAAAATTCCTGCTGCTCCTACAATAGCTTCATCCAACGCAGTTAAAAATTCCGTAAAATTTTTGTGAAGCGTTATTCCCAATGCCAACAAAAGCATGTTAATGTTATTGGGAGTAAAGAAATCTAACACATTAAAATGATGCACCGTTACAATTTTAACCGCCAAATAACACAAAATAGCTCCTCCAAAAAACAAAGAAAATATGCGAGAATAATCTAATTTTTCAGCTCCTTCAAGGCTGTTAAAATCTACTGTTTCTGATTCGTTATTACGAGCCATAGTTAATGTAAACTGAGCAGCTGTTGTTCTTTTACCCAACCAAAACATAGCAAGCGGTAAGATTACAATTACCATTAACATTACCACAATATTCATAGGCGACCAAATTGTTTCGGCATAAGAAATTTTTTCGGGCAAAGCAGCCAATTGAGTTTCATTAAAAATACCCGCCATCATTTCTTTAATATGATTATCTTCAGCCACTTTTGCTAATGATGAACCAGATAAGCCACCATGCCAAACCATTAAACCAGAATAACCTGCTGCTCCAATTAGCGGATAATTAATAGAAAGTTGTTGCTGTTGAGCATATTCTCCCACTTTTCTGGCAAAAATAGCCCCGAAAATTAATCCCAATCCCCAATTAAATAAGCTGACTAAAACGGTTAATAATGTTACTAAAAAAGCAGCTTTGGCTGTTGTAGTACAATGTTTTACCACCATTAAAATTAAATTATTAAATGGTTTTGTCAATGCCAGTATATGTCCCAACACCAACATCAACATCATTTGAATAGCAAAAACCAACAACCCATTATCCCAAAAACCTTTTTCCCAAAACTGCAACACATCATAAGAATAAGCTGTAAAACCACTATTCATAGGTTTGGTAGTGAAAAGCACAATAAAAAAAGTGAGTAAAGTAAGTACTACGGCTATGGTAAATGGCGTAGGCAGCAGGTATTTAAAGGTTTTGGTATATTTATCGGAGAAAGACATTTATGTTTATTGAATTTTTCTATTGCAAATTACGGAAATAACTATAAATGAAATAATTTTTTTGGCAAAAAGAAAACCCGAGGCGAACTCGGGTTTTATCTTAGTATTTTATAGTGCAGAAACTAAAGCAATATCGAATAGTAGTGCACTTTGAAAACAAAATTACGAAACATATTTCATAATTCAAAAATTTTGCCTCTATATTTAATATTGTTATGAATGATATTTTTTAATTTATCATTTTCATATAAGCTCTCAAAGATCTTTTTTAATTCTTTTTCTAAATCATTTTTTCTATTTTCAGAAACCTTTCCTAAAAAGAATAAAATTACTTTTATACAAGCATTTAACCCAAGTTGCAGCTAATTAACCCGAACTTCCTTTATTTAAAGCATATTGGTAATTTTTAATTTCCAGTTTGTGTACTACGGATTTTTTTGTAAAAGGTTGTTTTTTTATTTTTAGGGTGGT
>JAHYJH010000099.1 GCA_019429185.1 Vicingaceae bacterium | reverse complement strand
CGTTGAATAATTTCATAATGATTTTTTTTGTAAATCTATACCCCAAAGCTACAATAATTTTCTCTAAAAAAACAACATAAGTTACTAACAATCAGATGTTTATAAATTTATGGACAGACACTAATTATATTTATATTCTTGTATTCTTAAAAATAGTTCAACACTATTTTCCCTGCATCTTCTAAATTTTTGCCAAAAGCAACAATTCCTTCTTCATGCCCTTCCATAACTATTGTTTTTACAATTTTTAATGAAGAATTATGAATAACCAATCGTTTAATTTCTGTTGCCATTTCGGGCGTTCCATAAGGTATATTCTTATTTGTAGTTGGTACTTGATGCAATAGTTTTTTCCATAGTTCAAAGTGATGAATATGAATTACTGCATTTATACTGTTGTCTGCTTCGTAAATAGCGGCATGTGTCATTGTTTCAGAGGAAGCTTTTATCTGTCCTTCACAAGTTACGTTGTTTTTATCTATGTCATAAGTTGTTACTAGCGTAAAATCGGCAGCGGTAATTGGGTAAGTGTTCCCAGTTTGAGTTCCTGAAATTAAAATTCCTTGCTTGGTTCTAATACTAATGTTTCCATAACCAACTTTATGTTGAGGATAATAACCTATCAAACCTAATTGATGCATTTTATCTCGCCAAAACAGCAATGAATCGGGAACAGGAATTGGCAAGGGTTTATTTATCCAATTACATTCAAATTTAATATACCCTTCATCTAAAAATTGACTCATTTTATTAATATTTTTCGTTGAAAAGCGTTTTCAATCCTTCTTCCGAAGCATTGCAAATTCCTCTTTCGGTTATTATCCCTGTAATTAAGCGAGCTGGTGTAACATCAAACCCATAGTTAAGTGTAGGCGTTTTTTCTGGGCAAATTAATACGGACTGAATTTCGTTATTTAATTTTCCTTGCACATATTTAACTTCATTTTCATCACGGGTTTCAATTTCAATAGTATTGATGCCATCGGAAATAGTAAAATCAATAGAAGAAGAAGGAGCTGCGACATAAAAAGGGATGTTATTATCATAAGCCGCTAATGCTTTTAAATACGTTCCTATTTTGTTTGCTACATCTCCATTTTTGGTGGTTCTATCTGTGCCAACAAGCACCAAATCAACCATTCCATGCTGCATTAAATGTCCTCCCGTGTTGTCGGTTATTAATGTATGTTTCACGCCTTGTTGCCCAAGTTCAAAAGCAGTAAGACTTGCTCCTTGGTTTCTTGGACGGGTTTCATCAACCCAAACATGCACATCAATTCCTGCTAAAAAAGCCTTGTATATCGGAGCTGTTGCTGTTCCCCAATCAACTGTTGCCAACCAACCTGCATTGCAATGTGTGAGAATATTTACTGTTGTTCCATTCACGCCTGAGGCGGACACGGTTTTTTGTTGTGCAATTTTCTTTATTATTTCAAGCCCAAAATTTCCCATATTTTCACAAACTGCAATGTCGTTATTTTTTAATTGAGTTGCTAATAGGAGTGCTTTGTTAATTTTTAAATCCATTTCAGTTTCTGAATCTAGTTCTTTTAACATATAATCTACAGCCCAAGATAGGTTTACAGCCGTTGGACGAGCAGATTTAAGTTTTTCGGCAATGGAAATAATATATTGATTTTGATTCGGTTGATTCTTTGCTTCTAAACAAGCCAAATACATTCCATAAGCAGCAGCAACTCCAATTAATGGAGCTCCTCTTACTACCATTTCCTTAATTGCAAAAAAAATTGATTCAGAAGAAACACAGTCATAAACTGAAATTTTATGAGGAAAGAAGCGTTGATCAAATACTTGAATCAATTGATTATTTTCTTTATTTACCCAAATGGTTTGGCAGTGTTTTCCATTAATTTCCATTGAAATATGTTGTTAAAGTTTGATTAATTAAATGATGCGTTTGAATTCCTACTCGTTTTGCTGCTTCAATGTGTTCTTTAGTATCGTCTATAAAAATTGTTTCTGAAGGATTTAGGCTATTTTCATCCAAAACCAATTGAAAAATTTGTTGATTTGGTTTTCTTAAATTCAATTGATAGGATAAATACGTTTTTTTAAATAAGGAAGCAATGGAGTCAATAGCAAAATGTTGCTGCATATATTCATCAATAAATTGTGTATGAATTTCATTGGTATTACTCAACAAAAACACGTTATAATTTTCTGATAATTTACGAATTAACTCAATTCTTTCTTTAGGAATATCCAACAACATACTGTTCCAACAAGCTTTCACTTTTGTTTCGCTAATTAAAGCATCAATTTGTTGAAAAAAAGCAACAAATTCAGCAGATGAAATAACTCCTAACTCATAGTTTTCTAACAAATTAAGGGCTTTAATCTTTTCATCTAACGCTAAAAAATTAGAAGAGAAATGGTTTTGAAATGCTTTTTGGGTAAGACTTGTATCTAAATTTATTATCACCCCACCTAAATCGAAAATAATGTTGCTAATATTTCTTTTAAACATAAAAACAAAACTACAAATAAAAAAATATTCAATTTAAATATTGCGTATTCAATAACAATTATGTAAAATTGCAACCCGTTTCTAACGTAATTTAGAATAGGGCCTATAACTCAGCTGGTTAGAGTATCTGACTCATAATCAGAAAGTCCCTGGTTCGAGCCCAGGTGGGCCCACAATAACAGAAAGGGTTACAGCATTTATTTGTTTGTAACCCTTTTTTATTTGCATACAATTTGCATAATTTTTTAGCCTTTTCTCAATATAAATCAACTTAAAACAAAGTCAATTCATCATCTAAATTGGTAGCGATTAGTTCTACGGAGTAAGGTAAAGCAAATTCGCTTATCTCTTTTCCTTGTAACCATTTGCTTTCATCTTCGGGCTTTAAGATTACAGGCATTCTCTTTTTTCGGTGTATTTCTGCCACTAAAGCATTGGCTTCAGTAGTTACAATGGAATAAGTATTTACTATTTCTCCTGTGCTTTTATCTACCCACTCTGAATAAATTCCCCCATAGGCATATAGTTCCTCGTTGGATAACGAGATTAAATACTTGTTCTTTTTCTTACCTGATGCATCTAACCATTTCCACTCATAAAAACCATTGGCTATTACCAAACATCTTTTATTGAAATTATTCCTAAAGGCAGGTTTTTCTTTTATGGTTTCTATTCGTGCGTTAATGGTATATTGACTAATTTTTGTGTCCTTACTCCAACCTGGTATTAAACCCCACCTGTAATGCTGTATAATGTTCTGCTTTTCATCTGTAATTATGGGAGTTTTCGGATATGAAAATGCGTTGATATGCTCTGAAGCTGCAAATAAATCTATCTTTTCAATTTTTGCATTGAATCTATTTTCTACTTCTACTGCTTTTTTGCTTTGTTTGCTATGAAAACACATTATACGCTAATTGTTATAACTTCATCTAATCGCGTGGTATATCGTGGGGATAATTTTTCTTGGTTCATTTTCCATGTTCGCCCCATATCCTGACAAGCAAATTTAAGCTTTTTCTGTCCGATGTTGTTATTTAACTTATCCATTACATGCATTAGTTGTTTGTGTTTGGGATGTTCTTTTACAAATAAGTTTAATTGTGTGGCGCTATCAGGAGTAATTCCCATAACAATAACTCCAGCTTTTTTATAGGAATACCCTGCTTTAAAAATAGCCTCTAAACCTTTATTGGCTAACTTTATAATTTCTATACTTGAGTTGGTGGGGTAGTTGGTTTTTATAACAATACTTCTACTGTATTGAGGTAAATCCTTTCGGTGTCCGTTGGTATGAACAAAAACCATTACTAAATTACAACAAGATTGCTGCTTTCTTAGTTTTTCGCTGCAAGTAACCGCAAAGGTAGAAACTCGCTCTTTTAGTTGGGCGAATTGTGTGTAGTTTTTATCAAAGCTTCGGGTAGTGGCTATTGCCTTTTTTTTCTTTACTTCATCTAATGCCAAAGTAGGTATTCCTTCCAACTCTCTTTTAAGTCGTAAGCCTACTACGGATAAATGCTTTCTTACCCAATCATCAGGTAATTGAGTAAAATCATAAGCAGTTTTTACTCCCACATTTTGTAAGCGTTTGGCGTGTTGAAATCCAATTCCCCAAACATCTTCTATTTTAGTCCATTTTAAGGCTTTTATTCGCTTTTCTTCACTATCTATCACATACACAGTATTGGTTTCTTTAGGGAACTTCTTGGCTATTTTATTGGCTATTTTAGATAATCCTTTAGTTGGAGCAAAACCAATACTTACAGGAATACCTGTCCATTGTTTTACTGTTTGAGACATCTTAATGCCGTAAGTAGTATAATCAAACAATTCAAAACCGTTAAATTGAAGAAAAGCTTCATCTATGCTATATATTTCCATATCAGGACAAAAAGTAGCTAAGATATTCATAACTCTATTACTCATATCACCATAAAGGGCATAGTTGGAGGAAAACACGCTAATTTTATGCTGAATGAACAATTCTTTAAACTGAAAAGCAGCAGCTCCCATAGGAACACCCACCGCTTTTGCTTCATTACTTCTTGCAATTACGCAACCATCATTGTTAGATAATACCACAATGGGTTTGCCTTCCAATGCAGGGTTAAACGCTCTTTCGCAAGAAGCGTAAAAGTTATTACAATCTACTAAGGCGAACATGACAGCGGTTTTTTAATGATGTAGGTAATAATGCCAAAAATCAGAAAATCATTGTCTTTAGTAACCTTTATAGGCTTAAAGTTTTTATTGGCAGGAGTGAGCCAAATAACATCTTTGGTTATGTTGAGCCATTTTATAGTAAACTCTCCGTCAATAAAACAAACAGCAGCTTTGCCGTTGCTTGGCTTAATGCTTTTATCTATAATCAGTAAATCGCCATCATTAATTCCGGCATCTATCATGGAATTACCGTTAACCCTTGCGAAGTAGGTAGCATCTTTATTTTGAATAAGCTCTTTATTGAGGTCAATGGAAATATCTAAAAAATCATCAGCAGGGGAAGGAAAACCTGCATTTATGCCCTGTTCTATGTAAGGCAAAGCCAATGCGGTATTGGTATCTGCTTTAAAAAGTTGTAGTTCTAAGGAGTTATAAAGTGGGATGATTTGCATACCTACAAAGGTAGCTAAATTTTATAGTTTTTTTAGCTACAAATTGTAGATTTACAATTGTAGCTTAATAAAGAAGGATATAAAATTTTATAAATATACAACTAATAGTTGTGCGACTTTTTCATTCCTTTTTGTTGTCTTTTCTGTTCAGTAATGGTTTATGTGTTTTGATTAGATATTCTTCTAGTTCGTAGCGTCCAAAATTGACAGGAAATAAAGTTGCTTTGCAATTTTTCAAAAAATCTGTAATTTTCTTATTTTCGGTATCACTAAAATACCTCTTCTTTTTATTAATTTCCTTGAGTTTAAAATCAAAAATTTCAGTCCCTATATGTCTTCTAAGAGCAGAAAAATAAGTTTTTCCGCTGTGAGTTTTTATACGAGCTCCAACGTTTGAACTCTCTCCAATATAAATGAGTTTATCCGATTTGTCATTAACCAAATAAAGCCCGGCACTTGATAAAGTTGTCAATTCTAACCAAGGTTTAAAAGGTTTCTTTAATATTTTAGCCTCTCCTTGACTTAATAGGTTTGTAAATTCAGATTGAACTTGTTCCCATAGTCCATTATGACATTTGGTTACAAATTTTTGTCTTTTGTCAAGTTGAAAATTGTTTAGTTTAGTAGGCAAGTTTACTATTCCAAATTCTTCAATTTCTTTTCTGCCAATATTTGTAGGCATGGTCTGAATTTTAAATTTGTCAATATCAATGGCTTTCAGGAGTTGATTTGTCTTAACTGATTTTTGATAATTTTTATAAAAAGTTGAAGTAGTCGGTTTCGACTGTTGTTTTACACGCTTACAAAGTTCCTTTGCTTCTCCAATATAAAACGATATTTTATCAAGTGTAATAAGGTAATTACCAAATCCTATATCAGATACATCAGTAAAATTAGTAGTTGTTCTTGATTTTAGATAAAAAAGCCCATCTGATAAGATTTCGTCTGATTGTTTTTGAATATTATCCCAAGTCAACTTACTCATAATTATTCATTTGTAGTATCATCATTTTCCTGTATGAAACCCTCAGGATAAACTCAACCAGTTCATCGTTATCATCCCAATAGTAACGGTCTTTTGGTTCAAAATTGGCATTATCATAAAACGCTTTAAGTTTGTTCAACTCATTGGTGTATTGTTCTTTTTCAAAAACCAACTCAGGAATTTTATAATCTGCTTTATTCAGGTTAGTAAAATTTTTCCAAATTACCTTGTCTTTTTTTTCTACTATGGTACACATTATGGAATAACAACCATGACTTCCACAGGAGCAACAGATTAAATCTCCTTTTTTTGTGTAACCTGTATCTTCTTCAATGCCAAGGCTGCCAACCATCCATTCTAGCCAAAATTCATCATACGCTGCTATAGTTTCTTCTTGCTCAAAATATTTATTAGTGTATTCTATTACCAATTGCTTTAAATCAACACCATCTATGTAAATATCTATCCAATAAATATAATTAAGATAATTTGGATCTAATTCGTTTATCTCCCATTTGGAATGGAAATCAAATGTTATGATGTTGTAGTTGGGTTGGTTCATTGTGTTAAATCACTAAAATCATCGTACAAGTATTCTTTTACATTAGTATAGTTATATTCATTTTCATCTAACTCATTAAAATCTTTTCTAAAAGGAATATTATCATTCTTCATTTCATTTTTAATGTTATTAAAAGAAACGCCTTCCCAAACTTTTAATTCTAAGTAAGTACTTAATTTATCGCAACCGTTGTCGGCTAAATAAATTACTTCAGTATCACCAAAAATGGAAATGATATTAAATATCTCCTTTCTAAAATCGCTTTTAAAGTAATCTGTTTCATGTTTATGCCAATCGTAAAGATAAAAATACCTATAAAAAGTCATGATTTCCAGACATCCCTCATAAATGGAAAGACTATACATAGTAGGAGATTGAAAGCGAATAAGTTCTTTATTGTCTAATTCTTTTAGTGTTGCTTCATCATAAATATCTTCATCAAATTCATACGTCCAACCTCCTTCTAGTTTTTTACTCGTATTATCAGGTTGAATAATTGAAATTGTTTCTAAGTTCAGCTCTTTAAGCTTTTCGAGATAAAAATCTTTTTTTCTTACAACTTCTTCCTTGCTTGTAGTGATGTTGCTGATGATGTATAAATCTGTTGCCATTACTCAAAATCTAATTCATTTTGTTCATCTTCTCCTGGTAATTCTAACGCTTTTACAGATTGTATGGCATTTCCTGCGATTCCTTTAATGGATGCGTGCATATCAATAGTATTTGCCGTTACTTTATCAATTTGTTTTTCACGCTCTTTCCAAATACGTTGCATGGCTCTTTTTTCACTATCCAAAGCTGTTTTCATAGATGTAAAACCTTCAACAATAGCTTCTATTTGCATACGAAATTGATTACCAGTTAAGTAATCATAGAGCATAAGCATTTTGTCGCCTTTGTTTTCTTGTGAACTTACAGCTAGGTTGATTTGAACAATAGATTCACGCAACACATTACAAAGCCCTTTAAATTCATCGTAATTACATATCCAAATTCCGTCTTTTAAACCCATTCTGTCCATATCGGAAGGCATTACTTCGGTAACTAAAACACCTATATTTGCTCCTTTATCACGAATGTCCGTTTTAAATTTCTCTATCCAACTGGGTTGAAAATCTTTGGTACGCTTACTTTCATAATATATTTTACCGCAATTTTGTTCTGTTCTGGTATTTACAATTTGAATACAATCGCCACCTCTAGCACCCTTTTTAATTTCTTCTATGGTATCTAATGGAAACTGCATTGCCAACCATTCTTCTATGGCTAATTCTTGTACTTCTCCTTGCATTTGCATAGAACCTTGTTCTTGCTTGCGTTTCATTTCTTCGGTAAGTTTCTTTTGGTCTTCCAATTGTTTTTGAAGTTCTTTAAATTTTAGCTCATTTCTATCTTCTTCAATCTTTCTTATTTTCTCTTTTTCAGTTTGTAAAAGTTCATTCAATTTCTTTTGAGCTTCTGCTTCAGCAGCTTCTTTTAGTTCTCCTTTCTCACGTTTTAATTTTTCTATTTCTGCTTTTGAACGATTAAGCTCTTTTACTTGCTCTGACTTTTCGTTTAGCTCTTTCTGTAATGCAGCAAATTGTTCCGATTGTTCTTCGGAAAGTTTAGCTTTAAGCTTTTCTTCCATCAAACTTTTTTCTTCTTTCAGCTTTTTATCAAAACGCTCTTGAAACAATTCATTTTCTTGTTTTTTCTTTTGCTCAAAAGCCAGTTTTTCTTGCTTTAACTTATCTTGTTCTGCTTCATATTTCTTCTTCTCCTCTGCAATTTGAGCTTGGTATTTTTGCTTAATTTCCTCTTCTAATTGATGTGCAAGAATATCTTGAACATCAATGGAAGTTCCACAATTTGGGCATTTTATTTGGGTTTCGTTTTTCATTGTAACTTCATATTAAACATTAAATGTCTTTTGGGTTATTTAGTTTTTCTTGTAATTGTTTTGTTAAATAATACCCTCCAGTGTGTGCTGCTTCACCTTTAAATTCGATAAGGTTAGCATCACGTAATTGCTGTATATATCTCTCAATACTTCTTGCTTTTAGCTTGGTAACTTCTTTGTAAAATGTGGTTCTTTTTCCCTCTTCATTAATTATAGCGGTTAAAAGGGCTGTCAATTTTTCTTTTACTCCCTCAGTTACTCCCTCAATTGCTCCCTCAATTACTCCCTCAATAGCTCCGTCATTTGCTCCGCCAATAGCTCCGTCATTTGCTAAAGGAATAGTCATTTTAAAAGTGTTACCTTCAATAAAGGAAGGGTTGTTTTGTCCTGAATATTCTTTAATAAACTTGTTTACATTAATTACACCAGAACCTAATTCATCCACTCTACCAAGTTGCATAAAGAACTTGGCAATAACTGGGTTTTTAGGAAAAGGAGAAAAATCCTCAATCGATAAATTTCCTATTCCGTGCGGATTGTTGGCGTTTTCGGTTTCAACCCTATCTGCATAAATTATAAAAGTGGTAGGTTGAGCATTGGTATATTCTCGATGCACAATAATATTGGCTACAACTTCTCTAAAAATAGCAGTTCGTAAACTTTTCCGTTGGTCGCCTTCGGTATAAAATTTATCGGGTAAATGCTTGGCTACAAAACTCATTAATTGCTCATAAGCATCTATTAAATTGGTCTGAATGTACAAGCGATCATCATAGCGATTGGCATTTTCAATTCTTACCAACGCATCAATTTTATAATGTGGTAAAACGTGTTGAATTACTTCGTCAGTTCCCAACAATAAAACGGCAGCAAGGGTATAACCTTCTTGCCCTGTTTGATAATCTCTTTTCCAAAGCCCTGCTTTTTGTAACAATTGCTCGTTATTAAGCGACAACCATGGATGGTTGGCTTCATTGCTTTTAATAAGATTACGAAGTTTTGGAAATAGTGTAGCATTGAAATCTGAAAAATGAATTTCAGGATAAATAATTCCTTCGGTATAATGTGTACGTTTTCGGTTGTAAATTTCTGCAATTTGGTGCGGTTCGATTACCTTAAAATCGCCATCATTGCTTCTATCGTAAACTACGCTTGCCGATTTATGCAATTGCGAACTACACGGAACTTGTATGCGTATTACTGTTTTGTTATCAATATTATACACCTGAGGAAATAAAATAAACGGAGGGTTTAACTTTTCGGGATTGTTTGAAAGGTTGATTATATTGGTCTTAATTGTTTCTATTTGAGCATCTTCAACTCCTATAATGTTCCCATCATCATCTGCTCCTAACAAAATATCGCCACCATCTCTGTTAAGCATGGCACAAATAGACTCAAACAAATTACTTGGAAGTTGAGTACGTGATTTTTTATACTCTAAACGAATACCTTCGCCTTGTGCAAGCAAATGCTTTACTCTTTTTATGTTTTGACTTTCGGGCATAGTTAATTTTTATAAACTCTTTTTTACTAATTTGAATACATTATAAAATGTGCCAAAATATCTTGAACATCAATGGAAGCAACACAGTTGGGACATTTTATTTGTGTTTCGTTTTTCATTTTATTTACTAAAAATAGTATAAATTATTAAAAACTTGATGAAATAGTTGCATTTTAAGAACTCTTTAGTGTATGTTTGCCGAGCTCATCTTTCCATTTGGAAGATGGAGATCGAAGAACGCTTAGCCAAGATGTTAAGCGTTTTTTGCTTTTAGAAACCTATCCATCTTATTAAGACAACAGAGAAGAGAATTTAACATTTTCAGATTCTGCAATTTTATCAGTATATTTTTCTACTTTATCAATAGTAAGAAATTCAAAAATTTCTTTATATTCTGAAACTGCCATGTCAAATAACTTGTGCTGTTCTGTTTTTAATATAGGTTCTTCAAAACCAATTTTTATTTTATCTACATTACATCCTATCTTTTTTGAGAAAATAGTTAAAGCGTTATAGATAATTTGAGTTTCATAGAAATGATTTGCGATTGTATTTGGTTGCAATGTAAAATCAATCGTTTGAAGCACACTAATATCACCATTTTTAGTAATAAGAGGAATACTTGTTTCTTTTAGAATACCTTTAAATGTAACCGGATTAAATTGAAAATTAATATCTGCTTTTTGTTTTAAATTTTCTTTTTCAAAAAGTGGTTTTAGCTTTTGATAAAAGGTTTTTTTAGATTTTGGAGTACTTGTTATTAATGGTTCTCCAACAAATTTACTGTAGTAGTTAGCAAAATCATTGGCAGAGAAATTAGCATTTACACTTACAGGTTCAGAAAACTGAAAAATACCATTGTTATATTTATTCAGGTAACTAAAATAATCTTCAGAAAATACAGTAACTCCATGAATTAAAGAAGATTGATTGCTATAAAGTATTTTATTACTTTCCTCAACCGTATGCTGAACTTGATTTAAAAGTGATTTTAAAAAAAACGCAATATCCTCTTCTTTAGAAAATTTATTTAATAGTGCTAATTTTGTTTTAGAATAGGCATAAAAAACCTCATTTGCTGTTACCGCAATTAGCCCCAATACTATTTTTTCATTTGAATAACTATTGGTTTTTACACTTAATATACTCAGGAAGGTTGTCATTTTTTTGCTTGAATTATGATGTTTTTTATCTCTTTAATTTGTTCATTAGTTTTTAAAAGAGCAATGATACGCTCGTCTAATTTTGGGCTTAAATCCCAATTAGTACCTAATTTCTCAATGATATTTTTAATAAGAGTGTCATAATTTTTGAACAACAAAGGTATGAAATTATTGACAATATTTATATAATCTGTATTATTAATGTGTTTAATCACGCTTTTATAATACGCTGATTGATATAGTTTGTTACCCGTTAAAGCATTCATTTTGGAGTTAAAAATACCAATTTGATTAACACCTCCAAAAATAAAACCATGGTCAAAGGCTACAATTTGTTGTTTTGTTCCAACCAGTTTTAATAATAAATTGTAGTTATAGCCATCGCCAAAATCACGACCTCTATCTGTATTGTTTACCCATAAATCAAAAATGGCTATTTTAATAATATCATAAGGATTTAATAACTTGTTAAACTCTGTTTTATTATTTAATTGAGCTAACGATTGAACTTCTGCTACAAAAGGTACTTGTTTTGAACCAAAACACACATCTCCCACATTTAACCTTCTATTTTTTTTTATTAATTTTTTATTTAAGGTTTCTTCCGCAACAGTAATTAAAGCAATATCAGGCGTTGGAATAGCTAATTTTCTTAGCAAAGCATGTGCTACAACCTCATAAGCCAAACAGTTTATTTCTTCTTTTTTTATTGTTGGTAGATATTTGCAATAATAAATGTTATCATCGGTACATATAAATTTTAAAGGAGCATGCCCATCTGTTTGAATTTCTTCTAACAATAGTTTAGTATGTAGTTCAGCTAACTTCATTTAAAAATTAAAAGTCTTTTAGCTCATTTTGTTGATAATTCTACTTCAATAAAATTTTCTTCAACTAAGTTCATGAATTTTATGGTATAGTTAATAGCTTCCAACAAATCAAATTCTATCATCTTCTCAAAAGCAATTGAATATCTTAATAATTCATCTTCAGAGTGTGTCTTTAAATGAATAAATGTTTTACGTTGTTCATAGAGGTTATGCAATACTTTTAGCGTATCCTTTTCTGTTTTCCAAAAACCTTCTCTTTTTATAGCTTTTGGCAAAACATCTTCAATCTTTTCTTTGAAAAAGATTTTCTTTTCAATTGTTTCAATATCAAATTCTTTTGATTTTTTTCCTTTTGTTTGGTATTTAAAATCAAGAGTTAATTGTTGATTCATGAAACTTTCTATAGCACTAACAAGCATAATTATACTTGTAATTCTAGCTTTGATAAAATCATTATAGCATTCGTGAGTATACCCTGGCTCAAATTCTAGCAGAAAGAGATTTGAATTATTATCTTTCTTTCCACATTTAGGGAAATTGATTGATTTTCTAATCTCAGATAATTCATACATTTCAATAGCAGTACTTAAAAACAAATGAATAGGATTTGCTAATACAGAAAAATATTTTTTATCATTAACATTTACAGCAAGTGATTGATATACTTTCTTTTCGCCAGTTTTATGTCCCACAATTAGAATTAGATTGTTAGAAATATCTTTATGTAAGTCAGTTATTTCTTTTGTAATGGGTTTAACGTCTCTATTTAAAGCATCATTAGGAATAGTTTTTTTAGCTTGTGCAGGTATTTTTATTTTCATGCTTACCCCTCCACAATTTTAATTTCCTCCTCACTCAACCCATACAATTCATAAACCATTTTATCAATTTCCTTATCGGTTTTATCTATTTCGGTTTTTAGGGTTTGGGCTTTTTGCTTTTGTTCGTTAAAATATTGCATCCATTCGGCTTGTTCGGACAAGGACAAGGGAGCATGCTCCCTTGTTGTTGTGGTTGTTGCCGATTGTTTTCGTGCTTTCTCCAATTCCTTTAAAAAATCTCCAAACTCCAATTCGTGCCAGTTTTGTAGTTTGGTGGTGAGTTTTTCTATGTTGAATTTGGCTTGTAGTAATTGCGTAAAATTACTTGTGCTATTTTTTAATAATAGGCTATTATTTAATATCGAATCAACTTTTATTTCAATATCAAATTGGAATGTTTCATTTGCAACCTTTATAGGTAATTGCTTACAATTAGCAATCAATATTTTTTGAAATAAATCTTTTTCAATATCCAAATATTGATATTTATGGTAGTAAGTAATTAGTTTAGAGTTTAATAATGATAATATGTATTTGATGCTATATTTTTCATGGGGTATTATCGCAAATCCAATTTGAGTAAAGTAAAGAGGTTCTTCTGTATATCCAGCATATATTCTTGGTGGTTTTCCTGAGACTATTTGTCTAACAATAATTCTTGGTTTAGTAAAGAAACGTTCTTCACGCATTGCACCTAACCAATTTCCATATTTTATATATCCTTTTGATTCATTTGTAATATTAAATCTTAAAATATTTTCTCCCGTAATCAAAGGCTTATAAGTATCGTCAATTTTTATATTAGAATGAAATGCTCTTGTTTTTATAAGCTCTGGAGAATGTCCTTGATATTTGTCATATGGTGTTATTCCTAAACAAAAGTCTGATATTTCACCTAATTCATTGGTAGAATTATTTTTGATTTTATTTAATAAATTAATATCATCAATCGATAAATGTTAAGTTTCACAAGGTTGTTCCTTAAAGTCTTGTTTACTATTACTCTTCAAAAGTAGTATTTTTTCTTTAAACACTGCTGGCTTTTCCTTAAAAATTTTAGGTTCGAGTTCAAACCACTTTTCTA
>JAHYJH010000098.1 GCA_019429185.1 Vicingaceae bacterium | reverse complement strand
GCATATTTTTGTTTTTTAGATTAACAAATATAAACAAGGTTTCATTCTTTTTCTTACTTCATTTCGCTACGCTCCATTTCGTAAGAAAAAGAATGAAAATAGGGAACAACGTAGTGAAACTAATCAGGTAAACAATAAAGTAATTTGTACTGGTTATTATGCTATGGGAAAAAATGCAAATGAAATTAAAGAAATCGTTGATGGAGCATTCAAATTTAATATAAATCATACGGGTAAAAATTCTGAAATAAACTACTACGACATTCCGTTAGATGTCATCAATCAAAATATTAAGCAAAAACAAGTAGATAAAAATAATGAAAAAGAACTTGATAAGAACAGAGAGGTAGGGTTGGCTCACTTAGTCCCTAAAAACATAGTTACTTCTACCGACTCATCAGATGAAAGTATGTTTATTATTGGGGAAGTACAATATCGTATAACTTATGTTAATACTGATTCTAAAGGAAGAAGTAGTACATCCTATTCGTTTTATAATAATGACATTTTGGTAACTAAAATAAATGCTGATAACTCATTGGCTTGGATGAAAAAATTACCAAAAGCACAAAGAGGAGGTGCTCCAAATGGAAATAAATCGTTTAAATTTATTGAAGGAAAAAATGCTATGTATTTAATTTTTGTAGATAGAATAGAAAACTTGGAATTAGGCTCTGATGAAATTCCTAAAATTTTTATTGAAAGTCTTTTTGTTAAAGGGCATGTAACAGCTTATAAACTTGGATATAGCAATGGAGATGTGGAAAAAATATCCTTATTTGATATAAAGAATATTAAAGGACAAGAAATTAATTTCACATTGGATAACTTGTTCTCAATTTCAAGTGATGAATTTATTGTTGAGCTGTATAAAAAAACAGACAAAAAAAATGCTTTAGTAAGAGTAAAATTAGAATAATAAATTCGTCAAAATCCCTAAAAAGCTATGTGTGTTGAGTATAGATTGAATTTTTTATCAAAACAGTAGGTTTTATAAAAAAATAATATACTTTTGGAATGATTTAGGAAAATTGGTGCATTTAACACAATCTATTTTTTTGAATTATAAACTATATTATTTTATCAGAATTTTAAAACCTAAAAACACATGAAAAAAACATTCTTAATTATTGTTGCTTTAATAGTTAGCTCTATTTTAAATGCACAAACACACGCAAAAAAAGGAGATTATAGCTTCTTAAAAAATGAAAAAAACATTTCTATTGTTTTTGACTATTCTAACATGAAGGTAGGAAAAAAACTATCTGAAGAAAAATATGTTGACGAAAAAGTTAAAGAACACAATAAAAAAGAAGCTGGAAAAGGTGATAAATGGAAAGAAGGTTGGTTTGGAGCTAGAGAATCAAGATATCAACCAAAATTTATGGAGCTAATTAATAAATCATTAGACAAAACTTCCCTTAAAGCTAATGAAAGTGGAGATGCTAAATACACACTTATCGTAAAAACGGTTTTTACCGAACCTGGTTTTAATGTTGGTGTTATGAAACAACCTGCCTACGTAAATTTTGAAATGATATTCATAGAAACTGAAACTAAAAAAGAAATTAAAAAATATATTTTAACAAACGTACCAGGCTCACAAGCTATGGGTTACGATTTTGATGCAGGAAGCAGAATTGCAGAATGTTATGCAAAAGCTGGCAAAATGATGGGAGCTTACATTGCAAAAGCTTTGAAATAAACGAAAACATAATTATCTTAAAGAGAGTCATTCTGAATAATTCAAATTGGCTCTCTTTTTTTTGCTATAGCCTTTAAGATGCTCCAATAAGCATTGATAAAAAAATTGGGTAAGTTGTTTGTTGATGTGAAGGGAGTTTAAAATACTTGTAACCAATTTTTGGAAAGTTTTGAACTTTCCAAAAGTTTTATTTTACCACTATTTTTTAGACCTGAGAGGTTTTAAAAACCTCTCAGGTCTTTCTTTTTCCTGATTTTCTCAAATATAAAACTGTTACCACCAGCGAGAAAACGGGCGAGATTGATGAACATAATTCATACGAATTAAAGAACTGTAAAGAGGTAAAAAAAATCGAAAAGCTATGTGTGTTGAGTATATTACAGATATTTCATCTAAAAAAACGGTACTTTCTTTTATATTTAGCTAAATTTGTCGGTTCAACAAGTCATTTTGACATAAAACCATTCAAATGAATGTTTTGGCTACTAAATTGACAAGCAAGATACTTCATAAGTAATAAAATATAAATAAATGTCAGCAGAAGGATTATTAGGTAGAGTTTTAAAAACTTTTTTAGGAAGTAAAAAAGACCGAGATTTTAAAGATTTATCACCAATTATAGATAAAGTTGCAGCAGTCTATCCTCAATTAAGTACTCTTAGTAACGATGAATTAAGAGCTAAGACCGCTTATTTCAAAGATAAAATTAAAGAAAAAACACAAGTTTTAGATGATAAGATAAATGCACTTAAACAACAAATAGAAGAAGATGCAACACTTTCTATTGTTCAAAAAGAAGGTGTTTATGCAGAAATTGACAACTTAGACAAAGAAGTTTTAGTTGCAATTGAAGATGCTCTTAATGAAATTCAGCCTGAAGCATTTGCTGTAATAAAAGAAACATCAAGGAGATTTGCAGAAAACAAAACATTAGAAGTTTCAGCAACTCAAATGGACAGAGATTTGGCAGCAAAAAAGGATAACATTAGAATTGAAGGAGACAAAGCTATTTACCACAATTCATGGTTAGCTGCCGGCACAGAAATCACATGGGACATGGTGCATTATGATGTTCAATTAATTGGAGGCACGGTGTTGCACCAAGGAAAAATTGCTGAAATGATGACAGGTGAAGGGAAAACATTGGTAGCTACACTTCCTGTTTACCTCAATGCACTTGCTGGAAGAGGACTTCATTTAGTTACAGTAAATGACTATTTAGCAAAAAGGGATTCAGAATGGATGGCTCCTATTTTTGAATTTCACGGAATGAAAGTGGATTGCATAGACAAACATGAACCAAATTCTACACAACGAAGAGATGCCTATTTGGCAGATATTACTTATGGAACAAACAATGAATTTGGTTTTGATTACCTGCGAGATAATATGGCTCGTTCGCCAGAAGATTTAGTACAACGAAAACATCACTATGCTATTGTAGATGAGGTAGATTCTGTTTTGATTGATGATGCAAGAACTCCTTTAATTATTTCTGGACCAACCCCAAAAGGAGATATACATGAATTTCATGAGTTGAAACCTCGTGTTGAAAAATTACTTGCTGCTCAGCGTGCTTTTGTTAATACTGCTTTAACAACAGCCAAGAAACTCTTAGCTCCAGCCATAAACAATGAAAAAATAGATAAAAAAGACTTAGAGGAAGGAGGTTTAGCATTGCTAAGAGCTCATAGAGGATTACCAAAAAATAAAGCCTTAATTAAATTTTTAAGTGAACATGGTATAAAAGCAATCCTGCAAAAAACAGAAAACTTTTATATGCAAGATCAATCTAAAGAGATGCCTAAAGCTGATGCCGAGTTATATTTTATAATCGATGAAAAATCCAATTCAGTTGAGCTTTCTGAAAAAGGAGTAGATTTAATTACTGGTTCGGGCGATGATGCTAATTTTTTCATTCTTCCAGACATAGGTTCAGAAATAGCAGTTATTGAAAAATTGAATGTTTCAGACAAAGAAAAGTTAGCCCTAAAAGATAAATTAACTCAAGATTATTCTGTCAAAGCAGCACGTATTCACACCATTAATCAATTATTGAAAGCCTATGCCATGTTTGAAAAAGATGTGGAATATGTGGTAATGGACAATAAAGTAAAAATAGTAGATGAGCAAACAGGACGTATTATGGATGGAAGACGTTATTCTGACGGATTGCATCAAGCCATTGAAGCTAAAGAAAATGTAAAGGTTGAAGCTGCCACACAAACGTATGCCACCGTTACACTTCAGAATTATTTCAGAATGTATCACAAATTAGCTGGTATGACTGGAACAGCAGAAACAGAATCGCAAGAATTATGGGACATTTATAAATTAGATGTGGTTGTAATTCCTACCAACAAACCCATACAACGAAAAGATAAAGAAGATTTAGTTTACAAAACTACAAGAGAAAAATACACAGCTGTTATTGAAGAAATTGTTTCATTAGTCGAGCAAAAAAGACCAGTTTTAGTTGGGACAACTTCCGTAGAGATATCTGAATTATTGGCTCGGACACTTAAAATGAAAGGCATAAAACACAACGTGTTAAATGCAAAACTACACCAAAGAGAAGCAGATATTGTTGCTGAAGCAGGAAAAGCTGGAGCTGTTACTATTGCTACCAATATGGCTGGAAGGGGAACAGATATTAAACTAGGTGAAGGTGTTAAAGAAGCTGGTGGGCTAGCCATTGTTGGTACTGAACGACACGATTCTCGTAGGGTTGACAGGCAATTGAGAGGTCGTGCCGGACGACAGGGAGATCCAGGTTCTTCTCAGTTTTTTGTTTCATTAGAAGATAATTTAATGCGTTTATTTAATTCCGAAAGAATTATTAAATTAATGGATAGAATGGGACTGGAAGAAGGCGAAGTTATTTCTCATTCTATGGTTAGTAAATCCATTGAACGAGCTCAGAAAAAAGTTGAAGAAAATAATTTTGGCATTAGAAAAAGATTATTGGAATATGATGATATAATGAATGCTCAACGAGAAGTTGTGTATTCAAAAAGAAGAAATGCATTGTTTGGCGAACGATTAGGCGTTGAAATTTCAAATATGCTTTATGACATCGTTGAATCATTGGTTGAAGACCACCAAGAAATGAGAAATTATGAAAGTTTTAAAATTGAATTAATTCGGTTTTTAGCTATTGATTGCCCTATTGATGAAAAAACATTTTTAGAAAAATCCGTAATAGAAATTACAGAAGAAATTCACGAATTGGCTTTTAATAATTATCAACGAAAATCTGTTTCTTTAGCTGAAATGGCATTTCCTGTAATAAAAGATGTATATGAAAACCAAGGTGCTGCTTATGAAAATATTCTAGTTCCAATTACTGACGGAATAAAAAGCATTAATGTTTCAACGCCTTTAGAGAAAACATACAACACGCAAGGAAAAGAGTTAATTAAATCCATTGAAAAAGGAGTTATTCTGGCAATTATAGATGATAATTGGAAAGAACACCTACGAGAAATGGACGATTTAAAAGAAGCTGTTCAAAATGCACGTCATGAACAAAAAGATCCGCTTTTAATTTACAAGTTTGAGGCATTTAAATTGTTTCAATCTGCATTATTAAAAATAAACAAAGAAGTGGGAAGTTTTCTAATGAAATGTGGGTTGCCAAAACCAAAAAATGGTGAAATTCAAACTAGGCAGGCCGAAATCCCATCAAAAAAAGAGTTAGAAAAATTACAAACTAGCCGACCAGAAACAGTTACTTCTGGAGCTCAACAATTAGCCGAAGGAAATGCTCCTGTTCAACCTAAAACGCAACCAGTAAGAGTAGAAAAAAAAGTAGGTAGAAACGAACTTTGTCCTTGTGGTAGTGGAAAAAAATACAAACAATGCCACGGAAAATTACTGTAACAGTATTTGTTTTATTTTGTAGTGGATTATTGTCTGTTTTTTCACAAGAAACAACAAAACAAACTCGTTTTTTTGAAACAGAATACGCCATTGGAAAAATTATTCCAAATGATTTTGATTTCTTTCCTAAAAATGGACCACAACAAATTGTAGCTTTTAATTATGGCATATTAAAACACGACACTTCTTCTTGGGGGCGTTTTTATAACTTTCCAGAAATAGGAATTACAGCACTTTATGGAAACGCAGGAAACAATCGTGTTTTTGGGCATCAAATTAGCTTACTTCCTTTTGTAACTTTTAATGTTTTTAATCGCTCAAAAGCGGTCTATAAACTCAGAATTGGGTTGGGGGCATCCTATTTTTCAGAGCGATTTGATATCGAAAAAAATCCCACCAACAATGTTATCAGTTCTATTTTTTCGTGGGATATTAGAACTGCTTTATATCGAAATATTATTGAAACCAATAAGTTTGTTTTAAAATTTGGTGTTGGTTTTGCCCACCAATCAAATAGTCATACACGTATTCCTAATAAAGGAATGAACTCACTACTTTTTAGTGTTTCAGGTCAATTTTATACTAACGAAAATTATAAAAAACCCATAAGAATTAGCAATGAAAAATATGCTTCAAAAGATAAGTTTGTTCATTTTAGGCAAGGTGTTGGTTTTCATGAGCAAAATGAATATGAAGGACCTCAAACAAATTTAGTTAGACCTGTTTATAGTACAACTGTTGGTTACGGAAAAATTGTAAATCATCACGTAAAATTAAGCACAGGATTCACATATCGTTTTTATCAACATTATTACGACTTTCTTACTGATTCTAATATTGTTGGATTAAGTAATAACCCAACATTAAATGCCTCTAATTTTTTAATTTATTTTAATGGGGAGCTTTTTATGCACCATGTTGGGTTAGATTTTGACTTAGAAGTCAATCTATATAAACCCTTTTTTAATCATTTTCATCCATCCAAAAATGTGGTATCAACACTCCGGCAAATTCTTTCTACAAGAAAAGGGTTGAACCTATATTTGTTTGACACCCATTCACTTCCTAAAACCAATATGTATATAGGTGCTTATGTAAACACGAATTTAGGTAGAGCCGATTTTATGGAATTTAGTGTTGGTATATTGAAAAAATTATGATGTTGTAGCTGCCAAAGCTACAATGTAAATCTTACAGTCTAACTGTTGTAATGGAGTTGCACACGCTTCAATAGTTGCTCCTGTAGTAATAACATCATCAACTAACATAATCGATTTTCCTTTGAGTTCAGTTTCATTTTTAACGGCAAAAATACTACCCACATTTTCCCAACGGTTATACCTTCCTTTTTTGGTTTGAGATTGAGAATGCTCTGTTCGGTATAAATCTGCCGTATTTAAAGGAATCATCATGCTTTCAGAAATACCTTTTGCTATCCATTCACTTTGATTGTATCCTCTGATTTTTAATTTTTTAGGATGAAGTGGAACGGGAATAATAATATCAATCTCTTGAAAATGAGGTGATGTTTTTAATTCGTATCCATAAAGATTACCTACAAAACGACCAACCTCTTTGTTGTTTTTATATTTTAATTGATGAAGTAAATGTTGTACTTTACTCTTTTTACTAAATTTATAATATGCAGCAGCAGTTTCTATGGGAATTCTTCCCCAAAACAACTTACTTACATCATTTTCTTTGTGGTTATGAAAATTGGTTCTGGGTAATGAAAACTGACAATTTAAACACACCTGTTTTTCATTTTTTAATAACGGTTGTTTACAAGCAGCACAAAGTTTGGGGTAAATAAGATTTATAAAATCAGTAAACATTAGCTAAGCTTCTTGCATTTTTCTTTTTACTTTAGCTATCTCTTGCGATTTTTTTAGTGCATTGCAAAGTTTAAACAATATTCTGGCTCCCACATTTGCGTCCCAATTATTATTGCCTACTTCATTCAAATCGAAACCTATAATTTGTTTTTTACTTTCTGCTAATTTATTAATCAAGTAATTAATCTGTTCATATTCAAAACCACCAGGAACTGGTGTGCCTGTATTTGGGCAAAGTTTTGGATCTAACGCATCAATATCGTAAGTAATGTAAACATTATCAGGAAGTTCTGAAATAATTTCATCACAAATAGTTGCCCAAGTTTTCCCTTCAAATTGTTGTTTTTTAATATCCCAATCAAAAAAAGTAGCAATTTTTCCTTTTGCATTTTTGATATAATCAACTTCTTCTTGACAAATGTCTCTTATACCCACTTGAACTAATTTTGTAACTTGCTTAAGTTTTAGAGCATTGTGAGCAATAGAGGCATGCGATGCTTCAAATCCTTCATAAGCAATTCGTAAATCAGCATGTGCATCAATTTGAAGTATTCCAAAATTAGTATGTTTTTCAGCTAATGCTTGAATAAGTCCTAATGGTGAATTATGGTCGCCTCCTAACACTGCCACTAACTTACCTTCATTTAATTTGGTTAAAGCAGTTTCTTTTACAGCTTTATTTATTTCATCACAATAGGTATTGATAGATTTTAACACTTCTTCATCTTGTGATGTAAAAGCTAATCCTTCGCCTAATTTTCCAATCAAGTCCGATGCTAGTTTACCTATTTTTTGATGTTTCTTTCTTTCTTTTTTATTAATAGGAAGCATGAAAATTTTATTTTTCCACGCATTTTCGTGATAGTTATCAAACAAATCTACTTGAAGGGAAGCTTCTAAAATTAAGCTTGGAGCTTTTGCAGTTCCTTTTCCAAAAGAAGCGGTGATGTCCGAACAAACGGGAATAATAATAATATCACTTTCTTCTTCATTGTATGGTAGTCCATATAAATTACCATTAGATACTCCTACATCATTTGGGTTAAAATTTTTCATTCTTTTAAGTTAAAAGTTCATAAAGTTCATAAAGTTGGAGGATGGAAGTTGGAAGTAATTTCCACATTTTCACATTTCTTTTCCCGCAGATAACGCAGATTTTTATTTTCTAAATTCTACATTTACACATTCTCACATCTACACATTTTCACATTTCTTTTCCCGCAGATTCCACAGATTTCCGCTGATTTCAATATTATTACATTTTCATAGTTTAAAAATCATTAAGAAATTAAGTTCTCGATACGTTAATTTTCTGTTATCACTCCAAATTAGCTACTCGAACTGACAGTACTTACTAACACCTAACTACTAAAACCTTATTCACACATTCACACATTTTTATATTTTAGCCAACGCATTTTTTAGGCTGGTAATTACGTTTACTTCTGTTACATCAATTCCTTTTTGTTCGGCAATTAAATAAGAAACCCAATCACCTAAATGAATTAAATACAACGCTCTTTCTAAGCGTGTATTTCCTTTTGAATGAATTTCTATAATAGTTGATGTGTATTTTTCAAAAACTGTTTTATTTACTTCAATTCTTTTTTGATTTCTAAAATAATCATCTTCATTTCTGAAAATAACTACCGCTAAATCTTCATTTCTTGTTGTCCAACCCACTAATTCGTTATGATTCATTTCTGGAATTACATGATGCCAACACAGCATTTTTGAGTTTTCGTTAATTTGCTGACGAAAACGAACGGCAACGCCTTCATAATTAGCTTCGGCATAAATTACAGGTATTTTATGTATTAGTTTTTTTGCAACATTTTTAGCTTCTATACTGATTTTAGCTTCTTCGCTGTTTATTAATTTTATTGCACTTTCAAACTCATTTTTATAATCGTTTTCAATAATATTATAGTGAGCTAAAAGTTGAAACAAAGGAGGAAAAGCCAATCCAAATGCTGCTCTCGGAGGATGTCCACTAGGAATTAAAATGCAATTATACTTTTTTTGCGAAGCTATTTCAGCAAGTTTTCCTCCAGAAGTAATACAAGCAATTATTGCATTTTGTTGTTCTGCCAACGCTAACATTTCTATACTTTCTTCGGTATTTCCAGAATAAGAACAAACCACAACCAATGTATTTTCATTCACAAAAGCTGGAATTTTATAATCTTTATTTACTAAAATTGGATAAGCACAAGTAGGGGCAACAATTTGAGCGATAATAGTAGCCCCTATTCCAGAGCCTCCTAATCCACAAATTAACACATTATTAATTGTTGTTGAATTTGAGCTTAATTTGTTTTCACTCGCACTGTTTATAGCGTGTTGTATATGTTTTGTAAAGTCTTCTATCAGGTTTTTCATAGTTTTTAGAATTTAAATGAAGTTTGAATATGTATTAATAAGCTCGCTCATTTTTATTTTCAAAATAATTAATTAATGCTTTGTTTACTACTTTATTTCCTCCGGGGGTTGGGTAGTTTCCTGTAAAATACCAATCTCCTTTGTGGTTTGGACATGCTTTATGTAATCCTTCAATGGTTTGAAATACAATATCGACTTCTGCTTTCATTCCTTCAGGAATAAGTAATTGTGTTATTTTTTCTGAAATTTCTTCGGCTGTAAAAGGAGCATAAAGTTCTTTTACATAATTTTTAATTTCATTTTTAGGTAGATTTTCTTGTTCTTTACATTTAGCATAAACCTCCTCCAATAAATGAATTTTATTAGTGTCTTTAAGTAAAGCTATCATTGCCTGAAAAGCAATAAAATCTCCTAATTTAGCCATATCAATTCCATAGCAATCAGGGTAACGAATTTGAGGAGCTGATGATACTACAACAATTTTTTTAGGATTTAAACGGTCTAAAATGCGTAAAATACTTTCTTTTAAAGTTGTTCCTCTAACAATCGAATCATCAATAATAACGAGGTTATCTGTTGTTTTTACACTTCCATAGGTAATGTCGTAAACATGAGTTACTAAATCATTTCTATCATTATCTTGTGTAATAAATGTTCGGAGTTTAGCATCTTTTATGGCAATTTTTTCAATTCTGTTTCTGAGTTTTAGTATTGGAGCAAGTGTTTCTGGCGTGATGTTTTTACCAAGTGCTAAAATCTTTTCTTGTTTTACTTTATTTAATTCATCTTGCATACCTTTCATCATACCATAAAAAGATACTTCTGCAGTGTTAGGTATAAAAGAGAATACAGAGTTTTTTAAATCATTGTCTATCGACTTTAAAACTATAGGACAAATATTTCTACCCAACTGTTTTCTTTCTTTATAAATATCTTTATCACTACCTCTTGAGAAATATATGCGTTCAAAAGAACATGATGTTTTTTCTAATGGTTCTTTAACCATTTTTTGCTCCACATTACCATTTTTTTTAATAATAAGAGCGTGTCCTGGTTTTATTTCATGAATCGTATTTAAAGGAACATTAAAAGCAGTTTGAATGGCTGGACGTTCGGATGTTACAACAACAATCTCCTCATCTTGATAAAAAAATGTTGGTCTTATCCCTGATGGGTCTCTTAAAACAAAAGCATCTCCATGCCCAATTAAACCAGCCATAGCATAGCCTCCATCCCAATCGGCAGATGAATTTTTTAATATTTTCTGCACATCTAAATCTTTAGCAATTAATGCTGATATTTCTACTCTAGAATATCCTAATGCTTTATACTTATCAAAAATTTCTTGATTTTCAACATCTAAAAAGTGCCCTATTTTCTCAAGAACCGTTACTGTATCCGATTTTTCTTTAGGATGTTGACCAATATCAACTAAAATATCAAATAATTCATCAACATTGGTTAAATTGAAGTTTCCCGCAACAACCAAGTTTTTTGTCATCCAATTGTTCTGTCTTAAAAAAGGATGGCAGTTTTCTATTGAATTTCCTCCGAAAGTTCCATAGCGAAGATGTCCTAAAAATAATTCTCCTGTAAATGCTACATTTTTTTTTAGCCATTCAACATCTTTTATTTTATCGGGATGTTTTTGATATGCTTTTCTGAATTTATTGTTTATTTTATCAAAAATATCTTTTATAGGCTGACTATTATTTGAACGATATCTACTTATATATCTATCACCTGGCTCAACATCAAATTTAATGTTTACTATTCCTGCTCCATCTTGCCCACGATTATGCTGTTTTTCCATCAACAAATACATCTTATTTAATGCATACATTGCTGTTCCATATTTTTTGATGTAAAAATCTAACGGTTTAAGCAATCGAATCATTGCTATTCCACATTCGTGTTTAATCGGATCGCTCATTTATAGTGTAAACTTTTTTGATTGGCAAATTTATTAAGAATAAAAGGAATAAGCCGACATCTTATAAAAAAGTTAAAAACAAATCTTTTAATTATTGGCATTCATGATTTTGTCTGCCAATTCTTTCAAGACTTTATCAGGGAAACTTAGCTTCGGTTTAGAAAAATTTATATCCTCTACACTATTTAACGGGACTAAATGAATATGGGCGTGAGGCACTTCTAATCCAATAACAGCAACCCCTATCCTTTTACATTCAACAACTTTTTCTATTTTTTTTGCAACCTCTTTTGCAAATAACCACAATTGTTGATATGAATTATCTTCTATATCAAATATATAATCTATTTGAATTTTAGGAACAACCAATACATGCCCATAACAAATGGGTGAAATATCTAAAAATGCTATATTAAACTCATTTTCAGCTACCTTGTATGATGGGATTTCTCCATTAATTATTTTAGTAAAGATGGATGTCATTATCTAGATATTTCAACTACTTCAAATTTAATTTTACCTGATGGTATTGTAATTTCAACAATATCTCCAACAGATTTACCCAACAAGCCTTCTCCGATAGGAGAACTAACAGATATACGTTTTTCTTTTAAATTAGCTTCTTTTTCTGAAACCAATGTGTACTCCATTACCATATTATTGGTTAAGTTTTTAATTTTTACTTTTGAAAGAATTAACGCTTTTGATGTATCTAATTGCGATTCATCAATAATTCTTGCATTAGCAACAATAGTTTCCAATTTAGATATTTTCAACTCTAATAACCCTTGTGCTTCTTTAGCTGCGTCATATTCAGCATTTTCAGATAAATCACCCTTTTCACGAGCTTCAGCAATTTGCATTGATATTTTAGATCGCTCAACACTTTTAAGTTGGTGCAACTCTTCATTTAATTTTTCTAATCCTTCTTTGGTATAATAACTTACTTGTGTCATGACATTATTTATAAGCGAAAAGAGAACCCTAATTTAGAGCTCTCTTTTCAAATTAGTACTATTTTTTAATTCTCTATAGGTCTATTCTAACTCCTATACTATGTGTTCCACTAAAGTTTTCTGTCGTTTGGTAAGCATAATGTAATCCAAAAGTTGTTCCTTTCTTTCCTAAAGGAGCTACAACAGATGCTCCGAAGGCTGGTCCTTTATATGCGGTAGCTCTTTTCTCGGTATCAAACCATGTGTCTGACTCCAACGTATAACCACCTCTTATCATAAACATTTCTCTGAAAGCATATTCAAGTCCTAATTTATATTGATCATTTGTAAAAGAATTAGCTGTGAAATTACCCGCAAGCGTAATTCTATGCATAGATTTAATATCTTTAGATACAGAATCAATAGATGGAGCAACATAAAAATCATAAGAAGCACCAATATTTAGTAATGATGGTAACTGAAAATCAGCTACTCTGTGGTTTTTGGTAACCTGAAAAGCAGATCCATTTGAATTGTCTTCTGTTAAAAAAGACAATCCATCTCCAGATGCACGCATAGTTGGACCTACATTTTTTAAAGAAATTCCAAATTTAACTTTATCATTTTCGCCTGTTTGATACCGAATACCAGCATCAAAAGCAAATCCTCTACTAGAAACATTCGATATTGATTCACTTATAATTTTAATGGATAAACCTCCAGAAATACTATTTGAAAATGCTTGAGCATAACCAAAATCTAAATTCAAGTAGCTTGGGGAAAAAGTTCCTATTCCACCTTCTGGATTATCAACTGTTGTTACTTCAATATCTCCAAAATTCATAGACATTACTCCTATTCCAATAACGCCTGTTTCACTTACTCTTTGTGAAAATCCAAATGAATTTATATTAATGTCACTACCTGATAAATAGTTTTTATAGGTAAACATTAACTCTGTTTTTCGAGTAAATGCCATACCAGCTATATTTAAACTCATGGCTTCAAGCCCAGTAACAGATGCTGTATTTGCTCCACCAAAACCAACACTTCTAGCCCATGGATTAATTAATAGCTGAGAAGCACCTGCTTCACCTGCTCTATCATTATTACCTGCATATCCTATTGCAGATGTTAGAAAAACAGTCATCACAAGTGCGATTGATAATTTAGAATTTCTCATATTGTTAGTAAATTATTTTTTAAATTTAAATTAGTTGCTTCTTTCTTAAAATCCGTTCAAATCAGTAGGTTTAATAACACCAAACCATTTGAGTGTTCGTTCTCCTATATCAGGAACATTAATGTGCATTAAATAAACACCTCCTGCTACTGGTACATCCACAAA
>JAHYJH010000224.1 GCA_019429185.1 Vicingaceae bacterium | reverse complement strand
TATCGGACAATATACTTCAAGAGTTATTTAGCAATCGGTAGACTCTTATTCCCTTCACTTTATTATTGCAAATCTATAAATTTTAAAAGTTTATAAATTAACTTTGCAAACATAGGAGCTATTGGGATCGGAACTATCGGGACTATCGAAAGTTAAACTTTCGTAACTCGAATCCCATAACAATAGAAATTTACAATTTCTATTTTTTCGGTAACTAAATCACAATCATTTTCCGAAAAGCTATTTAGTTTTGGTATATTATAATTACTTTTGGCTTTGAGAGAACTTTATTTAAAAGAAAATTGAAAAAGCACATTCCAAATTTAATAACTACGGGTAATCTATTGTGTGGTAGTTTTGCCATTGTCAATGCCTTTGAGGGTAATTTAGCAATGTCTTGCTACTTATTAATTATTGCTTCTGCGTTAGATTTTTTCGATGGTTTTGCAGCAAGAATGTTAAATGTTTCTTGTAACATTGGCAAAGATTTAGATTCTCTTTCGGATATGATTTCTTTTGGATTAGCTCCAGGAATTATTCTTTACCAATTTGTGAAAATGCTTCAAGAAAACAATCCGCTTGAGCTTATAACTCAATTTCCTTGGTTGATTTACATTGCTTTTATTATTCCTGTGTTTTCTTCATTCAGACTAGCAAAATTCAATAACGACACTAGACAAAGCACTTCTTTCTTTGGATTGCCAACGCCAGCAAATGCCAATTTCTTTATTTTTTGTGTATTACTTTATCTTTTCCCCGATTTACCAATGCTAATAAATGTTTCGGGCATTGTACAGCCTATTGTGTCCAATCCTATAGTTATGCTTGGATTTGGAGTTGTTTTTTCTATTTTATTAGTAGCCGAAATTCCTATGTTTGCACTTAAATTCAAATCCTTGAAATGGTCGGCTAATAAATTACCCTTCACTTTTGTTTTAATTTGGTTAGGGTTATTAATTTTTACTAACATAGTTGCTATGCCGACCATTGTTTTAATCTACATTGTTTGGTCTATCATTGCCTGTAATTTAATTTCTAAAAAAGAAGAATCCTGTAAAGTGAACTCATAAACACTTTTAAAAATAATAAACACGACAAATAAATCACTCATTAATGCTGTCTGTTTTCTCCGATGAATATTTTATGAAAGAAGCCTTAAAGGAAGCTCAAAAAGCTTTTGATAAAGATGAAGTGCCTGTGGGAGCTGTAATTGTTTGTGAAAACAAAATTATTGCCCGAGCTCATAATATGACCGAACGATTAAACGATGTAACTGCTCATGCAGAAATGTTGGCATTTACTTCAGCCACCGATTTTTTGGGTGGCAAATATTTGAATGAATGTACGCTTTATGTAACACTAGAACCATGTGTAATGTGTGCGGGAGCAAGTTATTGGACACAACTTAAAAAAATAGTTTTTGCTGCAAGCGATGAAAAAAGAGGTTTTGAACGGATTTCTCCTTCGCTTTTGCATCCTAAAACACAAGTGGTAAAAGGTGTTTTAGAGCATGAAGCTACTCAACTGCTTCAAATATTTTTTCAGAAGAAAAGAAATTAAACCTAACAGGTTTTTGAAACCTGTTAGGTTTTATATAGGATTTACTGCTTCACAATTTTTTGATGCAATTTGTTGTTTCCATCTTGGATAACTACAAAATAAATTCCGTTGGAAACCTTGCTTAAATCTACTACTGTTTTGCTTGAATTGATGGTTTGATCAGCAACTTTCACTCCCATTAAATTATAAATTAATAAGTTAGCTGATTGATTTTCTGTTTTATACTCAATGGTGAAGTTTTGGGTAAAAGGGTTGGTGTAAATAAGCATTTGTTTTTCTGTCATCCCTTTTCCATCATTAATGCTATTAATTAACGCACCTCCACAAACCGATTGAAAATCATCTAAAAAATAGCTTCTTATCGAA
>JAHYJH010000097.1 GCA_019429185.1 Vicingaceae bacterium | reverse complement strand
GCGAAGTTATTTTGTTTGCTAATAAGACGAAAAACACAGACATAGCAACGCTATGGCGAGTATTTTCAACGCAATTAGTGAGCAAAAGAGCAAGGCTAAATGTATAGTTTATTTCATTACAGACCCTAAGGTTTGGGAACTAAAGTGAATAATTTTTTCCAGATAAATCATATACTGAATTTTTAGCTGATTTGTTTTTCGAAAGATGTTGCTTTGGCGTTGAAGAAGTGTCAAAACCTCTTAAACCTACAAAAGAAAAAATAATAATTGCTAAGAAAACTAATATAATCATAACTATTAATTTTTTTAAATTCATCTACAAAAATACAACTTTTATCGATACAAACAAATTTTATCGAAAAAAAAATATAATTCATCGAAGAAATTATGAAAAGTATCTATCTTATCAGGCATGCAAAATCCAGTTGGAACTCATTTTCATTGAATGATTTTGACCGACCTTTAAATGATAGAGGTAAAAAAGATGCTCCTTTTATTGGGAAAAAATTAAAAGAACTCAATTTTAATCCTGATGAAATACGTTCAAGTCCCTCAAAAAGAACTACTAAAACAATAAAATTAATTTGCAAAGAAGTTACTTTTGATTTTAATAATGTTGTTTTTAAGCAAGGATTATTTCATCCTTCCTTAAACACGTTGAAGAATGAATTAAATTCGCTCTCAGACAGTATTGATAGTGTTGCTTTTGTTAGTCATAATTACGGAATTTCTGACTTTGCAAATTATTTAACTGATAATGCTATTGGAACCATGCCAACTTGTGGTGTTGTTAAAATTAATTTTGACATTGATTCTTGGCAAGAAATAATTGAAGGATTGGGTACACTTGAATATTATGTGTATCCTAAAATGAAAACCTAACAGGTTTTTTTTAGTCTGTGTTAGGTTTAACTCGTAATTAGAGGCTGCCCATAAATATATTGCTTTTTGCAATCAAGTCTGCAATCTTCAATTGGCAAAAAACAACACCTTGCAAGATACCTTTGCTAATTGAAGATTGAGAATTGTTGACTTTAAAGACAATTTCTAAATAAGTGCATCTAATTTAGCAGCCAATGTTTGCTTAGGAACTGCTCCTACTTGTTTATCCACTACTTCTCCATTTTTAATAAAAAGGATTGTTGGAATATTACGAATGCCATATTTTGAGGCTGTTTCTGGGTTATTATCCACATCTACTTTACCAATAATTGCTTTACCAGCATAGTCATTAGATAATTCTTCAACAATAGGTCCAACCATTCTACATGGTCCGCACCAAACTGCCCAAAAATCTACTAATACAACTTTATCTGATTTTAGTACTTGCTCCGCAAAATTGGAGTCTGTTAATTCTAATGCCATATCTTTTATTTTTAAGTTATTATTCTATTTTTTTATTTTGATGTAAAATTACAATTAAATTCTTACACATATTTGTAACAAAGGATACAAAAAAGATTTTTTTTAACCTTCTATTTTGTATGATACTTCATAAATAGTATCTAGTTTGGCTAAAAACTCATTTGACAGTCCTATTTTTTTTGTTCGAGAAGACATTGATATAACTCCATTTTCATCATCTTTCACATTAAATTTAAAATTCAATTTACCAGGAAAATCGTTAATTAGTTCATGTATTTCACTGATTAATTTTTCAGAAACATCTTTATTCCTAATATTTATCACCAAACTTTTTGCTTTTTTTTCACGCAATTCTGAAAGCAATTCAATATTGGATATTTTAAATTCTATATCTGTTTTTTCTTTTGCCCATTGTTTTTGTTGTACTTTTCCTTTTACAAATAAATATTGCCCTTGAATAAAATAGGCTCTGAATTTAATGTAATCTTCTCCAAAAACATAAAAATCCTGAGATGCGTAATAATCTTCTAGTTTTAAAATTCCAAAAGGTTTTCCATTTTTGGTCATTCTATCTTCGGCACCAACACAAATAGCAGCTAAAGAAAGTTCTTTTCCTACTATTGACTCCATATTTGACAAAAGTTCGAGGTTTCCTTGGCAAAAATTATTCATTTCTAACTTAAAATCATCTAAGGGATGACCAGAAATAAAAATTCCTACAACTTCTTTTTCGGCATTTAATTTTTTTAGTGTACTCCACGGTTCGCATTGTGGTATTGGAGGTTCGTCAATAGCAGTTTCATCTTGTTCTCCAAATAGTGAAACCTGTGCTGAGTTAAGGTTTTCTTGATATTTATTTCCATACTTAATCACTTTTTCCAAAAAGATACCACCGCCCTCTTGTTCTGTAAAATATTGAGCCCTATGCGTATTAGAAAATGAATCGAAGCCACCAGCTAAAGCCAAACTTTCTAATGTTTTTTTGTTGGCAGCTCTTAAATCAATGCGTTTGGTTACATCAAAAATAGAAGTGAACGGCCCATTTGATTTTCGCTCTTCAATGATAGATTCTACAGCCTTCTCTCCCACTCCTTTTATAGCACCTAATCCAAAACGAATTTCCCCTTGTTTGTTTACCGTAAACTTCAACACCGATTCGTTAATATCTGGACCTAAGACTTTTATACCCATCCGCTTACATTCATCCATGAAAAAAGTTACCTGTTTAATATCGTTCATGTTGTTGCTCAACACAGAAGCCATATATTCTGCGGGATAATGTGCTTTTAAATAAGCTGTTTGAAAACCTATCCAAGCATAACAAGTAGAATGAGATTTATTAAAAGCGTAGGCTGCAAATGCTTCCCAATCTTTCCATATTTTTTCAAGTTTATCTTCTGGATGTCCTTTTTCTTTCGCTTGTTCAATGAATTTTGGTTTCATTTTATCCAATACGGCAATTTGCTTTTTACCCATGGCTTTTCGTAAAACATCTGCCTCACCTTTAGTAAATCCAGCCAATTTTTGAGATAATAACATTACTTGTTCCTGATAAACAGTAATCCCATACGTTTCTTTCAGATATTCTTCCATATCTGGTACATCGTATTCTACTTTTTCCTCTCCATGTTTTCGTTTGATAAATGAAGGAATATATTCCATTGGACCTGGTCGATAAAGGGCATTCATAGCAATTAAATCGGCAAAAACAGAAGGTTTCAAATCTTTTAAGTGTTTTTGCATTCCTGCAGATTCATATTGAAAAATACCATTGGTTGCTCCTCGCTGAAATAGTTCATACGTTTTTTTATCTTCAATATCAAAACTTTCAGGGTTGAGTTCTATTCCATGTTTATCTTTTATTATTTGAATGGCATCTTTAATAAGTGTTAGTGTTTTTAATCCTAAAAAATCCATTTTTAACAAGCCAGCATCCTCAGCAACAGAGTTGTCGAATTGAGTGCAAGCCATGTCTGAATCTTTGGCTGTGGCTATGGGAACAAAGTTGGTAATATCATCGGGGGTTATAATTACTCCACAAGCATGAATCCCTGTATTTCGCATAACTCCTTCTACTTTCATTGCTTGTAAAAGTGTTTTTGCTTCTAAATTATTTTCACGTGCAATTTCACGAAGTTGTTGTGCATTGGAAAATTCTTCTTGTTTTTGTATTACTTTCCTTAATTCATCCTCTGTAGATGTAAAAATTTTATTCAATTTCACTAAATTTGGAATTAATTTAGCTAACCTTCCTGCCTGATCAAGTGGTAATTCAAAAACCCTTGCTGAATCTCGTACCGATGACTTTGCTGCCATTGTGCCATACGTAATAATTTGGGCTACTTGATTTTTTCCATATTTTTTTATTACATAATCCAACACCAATTGCCTACCTTCATCATCAAAATCAATGTCAATATCGGGCATGGAAATACGGTCGGGATTAAGAAAACGCTCAAACAGCAAATCGTATTTTAGTGGGTCGATGTTGGTTATTTTAGTGCAGAATGCTACAACTGAACCTGCTGCTGAACCTCTTCCTGGACCTACTGAAACGCCCATTTTACGGGCTTCTCTTATAAAATCTTCAACAATTAAGAAATACCCTGGATAGCCTGTTTTTTTGATTACATCTAATTCAAAATCAATACGATTTCTAATTTCTTCTGATATATCTCCATAACGCTCTTTTGCTCCTTTATAGGTAAGGTGCCTCAAATAAGCATTTTCTCCAATCTTGAGGCTATGGTCTTCCTCATCTCTTTCATCTTTGAATTCGTTTGGAATATCAAATTCTGGAAGTAAAACCTCTCGTTCCAATTTATAAGTTTCAATTTTATCTGCAACTTCTTTGGTGTTAGAAATAGCTTCGGGTAAGTCGGCAAAAAGCTGTTTCATTTCGTCTTGCGACTTAAAATAAAATTCATCATTAGGAAAACCAAATCGAAATTCTCTTCCTTTAGCTCCAATGTATTTTTTTGGCTGACTTACAAAATTTCCTCCTCCTATACATAACAACACGTCTTGGGAAATAGCATCTTCTTTATTCAAATAATAGTTATTGTTAGCTGCTATTAATTTTACCTGATGTTTTGCTGCAAAAGCCAATAATACTTTGTTAATGTCATTTTCCTCCTCAATTCCATGCCTGTTAATTTCTACATAAAAATCATCTTTAAAATTTTCTTTCCACCACAAAAATGCTTCTTCAGCTTGTTTTTCTCCTTCAAATAAAATCTTATTTGGCACTTCTCCCCAAATTCCGCCTGTTAAAGCAATTAAATCTTCCTTATATTCCAACAGAAGTTCCCTGTCTATTCGAGGAACATAATAAGAGCCTTCGGTGTTGGCATAAGAAGCTAATTTGATTAAATGATGATAGCCTTTTTTATTTTTGGCAATTAATACTGTTTGAAAACCATTATCTTTTACTGATTTATTTTTTCTGTCTTGACATAAATTAAATTCGCAACCAACAATTGGTTTTATACCTTCTTTGAGTGCTGCCCGAACAAAGTGAAAAGTTGCCATCATGTTTCCATGGTCGGTAAGTGCAACGGCTTCCATTTTCAGTTCTTTAGCTTTACCAACCAATTCAACAACTTTGGTGGTAGATTGCAGAATGGAAAACTCTGTATGGTTGTGTAAGTGAATAAAATTACTTTTTTCTAATGCTTCCGAAATGGGAGTTACTGTTTTAAGAATATCTTCTGCATTAACCTCTTTTTTTTCTTTTGTAAAATTTGCAGCAGCAAGCGTTGGAGGCTCGTAAGTGATATTTCCTATTACTAACCCTTTCGGCTTAATAATGTTTAGTTTTAGTAACTCAAAAAAACAGTGTGCGGTAGCATCCACATCATAAGCAGCATCATGAGCATCGCCAAATCCGGTGTTAAACAGTTTTTCGTGCAGGTCGATAAGTTTTGGATATTTGAATCCGCCACCTCTTCCGCCAGGTAAGGCACAAAAATCAATGGATGTTTTCATGGTGTCAAGCACCAATAATTCAGTTATGTTATTTGCTATGGATAAGCGATAGAACTCAGCACCAACAATGTTTACATCAAAATCAACATTATGCCCAACATTGAATGTTGCCTTTTGTAAATCTACTAAAAACGCATCTAACACGGTTTTTAATTCAACACCATCTTTGTTAGCTCTTTCGGTGGTAATTCCATGTATTTTTGAAACACCAATAGGAATATCAAATCCATCAGGTTTAACAATAAAATTTTTGGCAGAAAGCAATTTCCCAGATTCATCGTGGAGTTGCCATGCCAATTGAACCATTCTGGGCCAATTGTCAGAATCTGAAATGGGAGCTTTATAATCTTTGGGTAAACCTGTGGTTTCGGTATCGAATATTAAAAACATAGTTAAAAATTGATAAAAAAATGAGTGGTTAAAGTTAGTTAATTTCGTTGCTTAATAAAAAGAATTTATCATTTAAAACTAACTTTTTATAAACAATAATGAAGAAAATATCATTCAGTTTTTCAGCTATAAAGTTAACAACGGTAAATTGATGATTGATAAATTAATTTATACACTCATAAAGAATAACTAACCTCTAATCTTTACGTCATTCCCGAAATTTTGGAGTGCAACGGAAAAATTATCGGGAACCTGGTTTAATCCGTGTAAAAAAATTGGTTAGTAATTGTGATTTTAATTTAGGAAGTATAGATCAATAAATATGAAGATATTTAACAACAACTTTTTTATTAATATTTCATTTTAACACCCGCAGTAATAATTTAATATAGGAACATCATCTTTCATTTCAATTGTTACTCTACATCCAGGGTCATTATCAAGTGGTCCGTATTTGTTTTCAGAATACCATTTGTGGTCTGAGTAAGTAAGTATTGCTTTACATATTCTAAGTACCTCTTCATAAGAGTAGCCATGAAATATGACTGTTATGTTATATCCCGTTTCATGGCATATAAATTCTTTGTAAATTATTTTTGAATTAAAGACTTCTGTCCACTTACAATCCCATCCATAGTTGTTATCAATATATTTCTTCGCTTCAGTTTTTTCAAAGTATGAGACCAAATAGTTATGAACTACATTTCCAGTGTCAGACAATTTATTATCAAAAAATGATTTATCAGGAGTTGGTAGAACATTATTTTGTCCAAAACTATACAAACATATTGTAAGACAGGAAATTATAAAAAGTGTATTTAGCCTCATTAAACTCAATTTATATCATATAGGTCAAATGTAAACAAAATCCCCAATTAAACATAGGATTTTTCACGCTTCTATTATCCCAAACATTTTAATGCTTGAAAATAAAACAACAAAGCCCGCAAAAAATGTGGGCTTTGTTGTTTATTGTTGTTAAGCAATTAAGCCTCCAAAATAATTTGGAACATCAGCGGGGCTACAATAGAAGCATCCGATTCAATTACAAATTTGGGTGTATCAATTTCTAATTTACCCCAAGTAATTTTTTCGTTAGGCACAGCTCCTGAGTAAGAACCATAACTTGTTGTAGAATCACTAATCTGACAGAAATAACTCCAACAAGGAATTCCGTCTAATTGTAAATCTTGGTGCAACATAGGCACTACACAAATAGGGAAATCTCCGGCAATACCACCACCAATTTGGTAAAAACCTATTCCTTTGTCAACAGCATTTTCTTGGTACCATTTTGCTAAATAGATCATATATTCTATGCCAGATTTAACTAAACTTGGTTCAAACATTCCTTCCATACAATGAGCAGCAAACATATTTCCTGAGGTAGAATCTTCCCAACCAGGAACAATAATCGGTAAGTTTTTTTCAGCAGCAGCTATTAACCAAGAGTTTTTAGGGTCTATATCATGATATTGCTCTAAAGAACCATTTCTAATTAATTGATAAATAAATTCATGTGGAAAATATCTTTTACCTTCATTTTTAGCTTTTGTCCACACTTCAATCAATTGTTTTTCAATTCTTCGCATGGCTTCCTCTTCTGGAATACACGTATCAGTAACCCTATTGAAATGGTTGTCTAATAAATCTTGTTCATCTTGAGGAGATAAATCTCTGTAATGAGGAACTCTTTTGTAAAAAGTATGAGCTACTAAATTAAAAATGTCTTCCTCTAAGTTAGCTCCCGTACAAGTAATAATTTGTACTTTATCTTTTCTAATCATTTCAGCCAAAGAAATACCCAACTCGGCTGTACTCATCGCTCCAGCAAGAGTAATCATCATTTTATGTCCGCTTTCTAAGTGTTTGATATACGCTTTAGAAGCCTCAACCAAGGTAGCGGCATTAAAATGTTTAAAATGTTTTTCTGCAAATTCTGTAATTGTCATCTTTATAATTGTTGTTAATTGTTATTAGCCCCCTAAATCCCCCGAAGGGGGACTTTGCTATCGCACAAAGCCTATTTAGTTATTTGTTATTTTCAGTATTAACGATTTAACACTTTTAACCTGAAACCTGTTAGTTAGTGTTCGTTTGTCTATAAAGTCAAGAGTTTGAGGCAGAATGTTCGAGTTCGAGGTTTCGATGAACTGAAAATCAGGAGTGTACTTTTGTACATGACTGATTTGAAGGTCGAGAAAAACGAAGAAATCGGACATTCTGGACAAACTCTAATTAGTCGTTATACCCTAAAATATCCAACATAATGTCAACATTTTGTTCTTCTTTAAATTGGTAATCTTCAAACTGTCCTTTATCATCTCTTCGAATCACAATGTGTTTTGGAGAAGGAATTAGGCAGTGTTTTATGCCACCATAACCGCTAATAGAATCTTGATAAGCTCCTGTATGAAAAAAGCCAATGTAAAGCGGTTCTTTATCTTTGTCTGTTATTTTGGGTAAATAAACCTCTTGATTTAAGTCTTCTGAATTGTAATAATCAGAATGGTCGCAACTTATACCACCAATATTTACCTTAGTATATTCATTGTCCCATTTATTAATTGGTAGCAAGATAAATTTTTCGTGCATACTCCAACTATCTGGCAATGTAGTCATTAAACTATTGTTAATGATGTACCACAACTCCGTATCGTTTTGTTGTTTAAAATCAAGTACTTCAAAAATTATTGCTCCACTTTCGCCAACAGTGTATTTTCCAAATTCAGTATAAATATCTGGTTCTTTAATTTTTTCTGAAAGACAAACTTCTTTAATATTTGATACGATTTGATTGATAATAAATTTGTAATCGTATTCAAAACCTAAGTTGTTTCTGATAGGTAATCCTCCGCCAATATTAATAGCACTAAGCGTTTTGCATTTTTTCTTTAGGTTAGCAAATAAGCGCATTGCGTTAATAAAGGTACTCCAATAATACATCGTATCTTTTATGCCTGTATCCACAAAAAAATGCATCATTTCTAAGGAAACATTCTCTCTTTGAGAAATTTCATTTTCATAATAATTAATGATTTCAGAAGCTCTAATTCCCATTCGAGAAGTGTAATAAGTAGATTGAGATTCTTCATCAATTGCCATTCTAATTCCAATTTTAATTGGTTTTTTTATGATTTTTTGAAGGTTATCTAGCTCTTTTTTACTATCTAAAATGATGGTTGTATTTTTAAAACCTTCATCAATTAATTGTCCTATTTTCTTAATATAACTTTCTGTTTTATAACCATTATGGATGATTTTTTTATCTTTACCAATAAGTCCTTTTTTATAAAGATTTAAGATAATATCTAAATCATAACTGGATGATGTTTCTAAATTCACCCCATGTCTGAGAGCTTCTTCAACCACAAAATTAAAATGACTGCTTTTTGTGCAGTAACAATAGTTATAACTTCCGTTATAATTATTTGCCTTTATGGCTTTGCTAAAAAGGTTTTTTGCTTTTTTTATTTGATCTCCAATTTTTGGTAGATACGAAATTTTAAAAGGTGTTTGATATTTTTCAATCAGATGTTTGATTGAAACATCATTAAAAAATAAGTTACCATCTTCCAAGTCAAATCCTTCCTGAGGGAAATAATATGACTGGTCAATTAAATCAAAATAAGTAATCTTCATTTTTAATACTTGTTTATTTAATTTTATTAATTCAGCGAAATTAACTTATAATTATTTTTAATTGTTTTTTTTAAGTGAAAAATAAATGGGTATAATGTATTTTTGTAAGACATTATTAACTTATCAATCTTTTTAATCTTAACTTATGAAAAAAATAATCAATACAACCAATGCTCCGGCTCCTATTGGTCCATACAATCAGGCAGTTTTACTAAATGGCATACTTTACACTTCTGGACAAATTGCAATTAACCCAACAACTAATGATTTAATTGTTGATGAAATAAAAAAAGAAACACATCAGGTTATGGAAAACCTCAAAGCGGTGTTGGCTGCTGCAGGTATGACTATGGAAGACGTTGTGAAAACTACTATTTTTATTTCTAATATGAACAATTTTGCTGCAATCAATGAGGTGTATGGAAGTTATTTTACTTCTAATTTTCCAGCCAGAGAAACTGTTGAAGTGGCTTGTTTACCTAAAAATGTGAATGTAGAAATCTCAGCAATAGCTTCAAAATAAGCACTTCCTAAATTCGTTGAGATTTATTTCATTACAGACCCTTAGTGTTCGATTCAGCTTGTTTCGGTCTGTTATTGCTTTGTGGTTTTTTACATTCAATATAGTTCAATTTCAGCTATCGCTTCATTAGGCTATTTGTTACTACTATTTTTATGTTATATCGGTATTAACTCCCGAAAGCTTTCGGGATAAAATTATATTTTAGTTTGGACTAAAATATAATTACAATTGGTATAACTTTGCTCCATGAACATTACAGAAAACCTACAACAAATAAAAGCTTCTATTCCAAAACACGTTACCTTGGTAGCAGTTTCTAAAACAAAACCCAACACAGCCATTTTAGAGGCTTACCAAGCCGGACAACGAGTTTTTGGAGAAAACAAAGTACAAGAACTGACTGAAAAATACGAAAGTTTGCCTAAAGATATTGAGTGGCACATGATTGGTCATTTACAAAGCAACAAAGTAAAATATATTGCTCCTTTTGTCAGCCTAATTCATGGAGTGGATAGTTTTAATTTGCTCAAAGAAATTAATAAACGAGCTACTCAAAACGAAAGAGTAATTAATTGTTTATTGCAAATCCACATTGCTGAAGAGGCTACCAAATTTGGCTTTGATGAAAAAGAAGTTATTGAACTCCTCCAAAGCGAGGCATTTCAAGATTTAAAAAATATAAAAATTGTCGGGTTAATGGGCATGGCAACTTTTACCGATAATGAAAACCAAATCCGAAAAGAATTTAGAAGTCTTAAACAGTTATTTGATAAACTACAAACTCTAAGTACTCAAGGCACTTTAAGTACTTTCCAACATACAACCCTAAGCATGGGCATGAGCGGAGATTACCAAATCGCCATTGAAGAAGGTAGTACCATGATTCGGGTAGGAAGTAGTATATTTGGAGAACGAAACTACCACTAATTATGACAAAATATTTAGCATTACTCAGAGGGATTAATGTTGGTGGCAACAACATCATCAAAATGGTGGACTTAAAAGTTTGTTTTGAGAAAATGGGTTTTACTGATGTGAAAACGTACATTCAAAGTGGAAATGTAATTTTTAAATCCAACACAAAAGACCTCAACCAACTACCCCAAACCATTGAAAAAACCTTATCCGAGCAATTTAATTACAACTCTGTTGTAGTGGTGATAACACATCAACAATTGAATGAAGTTGTTGAGGAAATTCCTGCAAAATTTGGTGCTGATAAAGATAATTACCGCTACGATGTTTTATTTATAAAAGCTCCACTTAACGCTACTGAAATTATTGCTGACATTCCGCAACACAATGAAGTAGATAAAGCTTACTCAGGAACGCATGCCATCTATTTCACACGATTAATAGAAAAAACCAACAGAAGTTATTTAAGCAAACTTATTCAACTACCTGTTTATAAAAATATTACTGTGAGGAATTGGAATACCACATCCAAATTACATCAATTAATGAATAATTAGAATTTTATTATGGGAACAGAAAAATGTCCTTGGTGCTTAGGTTTTGAACAGTACATCAACTACCACGATGAAGAATGGGGTGTGCCGGTTTTAGACGATACCAAACAGTTTGAATTTTTAGTATTAGAAAGTGCTCAAGCCGGACTAAGTTGGTCAACCATCTTAAAAAAACGAGAAAACTACCGACAAGCTTTTGCAGATTTCAACCCTAAAAAAGTAGCTCAATTCGACTCCAAAAAAGTAGAAGAATTATTACAAAATGCAGGAATAATAAGAAACAGAGCCAAAATTGAAGCTGCTATAAATAATGCTAATATTTTTCTGGATATCCAAAAAGAATACAGCTCTTTTGCCAAATTTATATGGAGTTTTGTAAATGGCAAACAAATTCAAAACCAATGGAAAACATTAAAAGAAGTCCCTGCAACAACAGCCCTTTCTGATGAATTAGCAAAAGAAATGAAGAAAAAAGGTTTTAAGTTTTTAGGTAGTACTACTCTTTATGCTCACATACAAGCAGTTGGTATGGTAAACGACCATTTAGTTTCTTGTCAGAGATATGCTGAAATTAAAAAAGAATTTGGTAATAAACAGTTGATTTAAAAAAAATTAGACAAAAGATAAATTTGTTATACATTTGCATAAACTTAAAACCTAACTATTATGAAATAGCCACAAGCAACTTGTTTGTTGCAAACAAACACCAACGAAAATAAGGCTATTCCATATGACAAATAAAAAACATTAAATATCTAACATATGAAAGCATTAAAAATTATTGGGATTATTGTTTTAATACTCATCTTAACGGTAGTAGTATTAACCTTTGTAGCTCCCACAGACTTTAAATTAGAGCGTTCTGTAGAAATCAATGCTCAAAAAGAGCTTGTTCATAAACACTTACTTTATTTTGAAAATTCACAAAAATGGTCGCCATGGGCAGAATTAGATCCAAACCAAAAAACATGGATGGAAGGTGAAGACGGAGCAGTTGGCACTACTTTCTTTTGGGAAGGAAACGAAGATGTTGGTAAAGGAAAACAAGAAATTATTTCCTTTACAGACGATAAAATTGAAACTACCGTTACTTTTATAGAGCCTTTTGAAAGTGTTGCTCAAGGTTATTTTCTTTTAGATGAGGCAGAAGGTACAACGACTGTTACTTGGGGTTTTGATTCTAAAATGCCTCGTCCGTTTAATATTTTTGCTCTTTTTATGGATATTAGCGAATCTGTAGGCAAAGACTACGAAAAAGGATTAGCTAAATTGAAAGAAATTGTAGAAAACGAAAAACCAGCAAAAAAAGAGTATGCCATTGAAACAATAAATTTTGAAGAAAAAACTTTTTTAACCCACAGAGAAAAAGTTAGTTTTAATGATATGCAAGCTTTTTTTGGTCAACATTTTAGCGGAATGTACGGAATGCTAACTCAAAACAAAGAAGTACAAATTTCCGGGCAACCTTGTGCTATTTATTACGATTGGGATGAAGAAAATCAAACAGCTGATGTTGCTGCTGCCATTCCTTATAATTCAGGTAATAAAAATTTTAAATTCGATAATTACACTACCGTAAAACTTGGCGGTGAAGCGTTTAAAATAGCTTATTATGGCAATTATGACAACCTAAAAGAACCTCACATGGCAATGGATGAATACCTAAATAATAATAATTTATCCATGTCTCATGTTGTGTTAGAAGAATATATAACCGACCCAACTACAGAAGCCGATACAACTAAATGGTTGACTAACATTTATTATTTTGCTGAGAAGTAATATTTCTTTTTGAATGAATTTTATCAGAACATTCGTTGTATTAGCAGTAATCATTAGTGGTCAGACAGTTAATTCTTTTGCACAAAACAATTGGTTAGATAGTGCTTATGCTTATGAAGAAAATCAAGACTTCAATAAGGTAGAATATTTTTATTCCTTATATTTAGAATCTACTAATAAAATTGATTCCCTTTATATAGAAGTTCTTCAGAAAAAAGCACGTAGTTTAAGAATAAATTTTAAAAATTATGAAGCACTAAACACCATCTTACAGGCAATTGAACTAAGCAAAAAAATCAACCATTCGGAGTTATTGTTTAAATCACAAATTCAATTGGCTGATTTTTAAACCCTAACGCAACGAATTGAATTAGCAGATGAAGTTTTTAGTGATTTAGTTCCTTTACCCAATTTTTCTCCTTTAACCATTTGCTCCTTTTTAAATCGAAAAGCTGCTTATTATAATCATATTGGAAAGCTTGATAGTGCCATAAAGTATTCAAATGAAGCCCTTGTATTGGCTAAAGAAAATAACTTTATTAACGCTCAAGCTACTATTTACAATGAATTAGGAAATATTTACGAACAAAAAAAAGAATATGATACAGCATTAGTATATTTTGATAAGGCGTTGGAACTAAATAAAAACGATAAAATCAACCACTCCAACACTTACTTGAATAAAGCTAAAATTTATTTCAATCAAGAAGATTACCGATTAGCCATTTACCATTTAGAAAATAATTTAAAAAACATTTCAAACACTAATTGGTCAAACCTTAAATGTCCAATATTACAATATACTTCTAAAGCTTATTTTTTGCTAAATGATTCGTTGAATGGATACAAGTATCTAGCTGAATACCAAAAAGAAGCAAACAATTATTATTTAAACAATCAAAATAAAACGGAACTCCTTAGATGATGGTAGTTTGTGTTTTTATTATCTTATAGAGATATTTAATATAGTCATATACAATGCTGTTACTAGTCTGAATAGAAAAGCAATCCATAAAAAAACTTCAAAAGTAAGTT
>JAHYJH010000096.1 GCA_019429185.1 Vicingaceae bacterium | reverse complement strand
CGAATTCTAAAACTTAAACCCTTATTTTATTGGGATATTTAAGATTAATAGGATTAAATCAGTTTTTTAAAGGTCTTTTTTGACTGAATTTAACATTTTTTTAACTTATGACCTGCAACTTGGGTTATAATTGCGATGTTACCACCTGTAAATTGCTCTAATTGGGTGATGGTGAAGTTGCCAGAGGTGGGGTTGGGGAAAAGGTTGGGTGTCGAATTATAGTTAGCTATTTTGGTATTAATATGATTAGAAGTTGTTTCAGTAGTTGAAACTCTATAATTTGCGGCATTAGAACATTCAAAAGTATATGCTCTAAATGTAGCATTTCTTTCTACTTTAAACCCTGCTCCTAAAAATATTCGCTCTCCTGCTTTAAAAACGGTACTGGAGTTTTCTTTAACAATAACTGGAACACCACAAAGAACTTCATCAGACCATATAATGTCATCTGTTACCTCAAAGTTTACATTTTTACTATTGTCATAAATACCATTTCCATTTAAACCACAAGCTAAGATACCTCCTGATGTCATTCCCGTAGGAACTGCAACAGCATTCCAAGCAGCAACAACTGTTTCTGCTTCTATAGAACATCTGCCATATAAATCTTTTGCTGCTTGCAAGGTTGCTTGTCTTGCACCTATATAATTGGTTGATGGAGTAAAATATACCGTTTGTGCTAAATAAATAATATCGGCAGCTTTTTCTATGCCTATGGGTTGAATGCTAAAAGGGTCTCCATCATCATTTATTTCATCGGTGGCAGCACTTCCTTCTGATAATAAATAAAACCAATGGCTGATTACTCCTGATTTACCCCGTAAACCATTAAAAAAAGATCCATTGTACGTATCTGCCATAGATGTACCAATAGGAAAAGACAATGGGTCATGCCCAAATCCTTTTGGGTCGCGTAATGAGCGTTCAGCTTTAACGTCTAAACGTACTTCCTCTCCTGCTAACCAGACATCTTTATCGATATCTCCTGCTCCATTAAACCCATTAACCACTACCCAATTTTCTACTACTGCTGCCCAAATATCACTTAATCCTTCATTTATCGACCCTGTTTCCGGAGCATTTGGCGTGTTACTCGGCAGTAAATTTGAACTAAACTGTGCAATACCATGCCCAAATTCATGAGCAATAATGTCTAAACTTACTAAAGGATCATAACTTGTTCCATTTCCATCACCTAAAGCGATACCGAAAAACTCTGGACCTGTAGACCCACTAGTCCCTAACCACTCTGCAGCCACTCCGCCAAAAAAACCTTGAAAATGCACAAATATATTAAGTGGTGTGTTGGAATCATCATTAAAATTATCTCTGTTGTGCACTTGCTTAAAATAATCGTAAACCATCATACCCGCCCAATGGGCATCTAAAGCAGCGTTGTCTTTATTTATATTATCGTGTTCTACACAAGTCCAATCATTAGGGCTTATCATGTCATTGGCATCTTCAAATTCGGTAGTTAAATTATTAGGAATAGAATTGGATACACTTGCATTACGAGTAACAATTCCTCCACCCCTTGTAGCATCACGTAACTCGTAATTATTAGAGTTTGTATTTAAAGTGGTTTCAATGGCTACGGTTCCCGAATATCGGGTGCAAGCATCCCCGGCAGCACTACTAAAAGTACTATATTGGTTAATGCTACCCCCTTGAATAGCATCTATCATCACTACTTGCGAATTAAAAGGTTGGGTAGTAACAATATTAAACTGGTAACAGAGCGGATAGGTGGTGTTGCCTAAGGAATCACTTATGGGATAAATGAGCAGTTCGCCTATTGGGTAAAAAGTAGCAGTAGAATCGAGGGTGGTGGTTCGTAACCATTGTTCTGTTGGGGGATTTTGCCAGGCATATTGCTGTGCATTTACTGCTGTTAATGCCGCTGTTAATGCTTGTGCTTCGGTTAATATAGGGACAACACTCATAGGTAATATGGGGTAATAATCCCCATTAATGGCTGCTATGGTGCTGTCTAAATTATAATGTACGTTGTACACCCCTGAACTAACCTTAGTGTTTTGGTAATACTGTTGATATTTTTCGTGCTTTCTGCCTAATTTATCTATCATTTCTTGTGTTTTACTAAAACTAAACAAAGGGTTATTATTCGCTAAGTTACTCAATAGTACTTGTTCCGCATCATTGCTCCCGGCAGGGTGTTTATCATCAAATTCAATAAAAGTGGGTACTCCATTACTTGCAGCAGTAACTAACCCTTTATTCGCTAATTGCCCTTTTGCAGTTGTTAAAAAGAACAAATAAGAACAAAAAATAAGCAGATAGTTGTAGTTGGCTTTATTCATACACTATTTTTTTTGTTATAATGTTAGTATTTGTTTTTAGTTGCACCAAATAAAGTCCTTTTGGAAAAGAAGTTAAATCAATAGTTGTGGAATTGGATGTTATTTTTTTATTATACACAGCTTGTCCTAAGGTATTAAATACTTCTATTGTATTCATCTGTTGGGTGGAGTTGATGGTAAAAATTCCATTGGTGGTTGGATTGGGGAAAATAATAATGGACGAGTTATTTTCCACTTCATCCACCCCAAGGGTTGGGTTTAATTTTACCACCCAAAAATCGCCCATTCCTTTGTTACTTGAAACATCAAAATCGACAGAATATGATTGACCTGCTATAATAAAACCATTATCTATCGTTTGTTTTATACTCCAAGCAGTTTCTATCGAAGAGCCTCCTAAATTTTTATCCCATTCTATAGTGCCATTGCTATCTATTTTTACCACCCAATAATCCCAATTACCATAATTACCACTTACATCCCCATCAGAAGAAGCAGATGTTCCAAGAACAACATACCCACCATCATTCAATTGTTTCACATCCCTGGCTTGATCAACAGCACTTCCTCCCAAACTTTTTTCCCATAATAAATTCCCTAAACTATCTAATTTTACTACCCAATAATCATCTACAGCAATCCCTCCATGATGTCCCGTTACATCTCCATCCAAAGAACCTGAATTACCAGCTACAATATAACCGTTATCCTGAGTTTGAACAACCGACCATGCAGCATCTTGTGAACTTCCTCCGTAATTTTTTTGCCATTGAATAGTTCCGATACCATCTAATTTCACTATCCAGTAATCTCTCCCTCCATTATTACCCGTGACATCGCCATCATTGGAAGTAGATTCTCCCACCACAATGTAACCTAAATCATTCGTTTGTTGTATGGAATAGGCTTTATCAGGCTGAGAACCTCCCAACGATTTTTGCCATTCAATAGCACCTATACTATCTATTTTTAATATCCAATAATCATCAAACCCATTATTGCCTGTAACATCGCCATCATTCGATCTCGTATGTCCCACAATCACATAACCACTATCTGACGTTTGCTGTGCATCCCATGCTATTTCTGAACTGCTTCCTCCGTACGAATTTTTCCATTGTATATTGCCTAAACTATCTGTTTTTAATACCCAAACATCTGAGCCTCCTAGGTTGATTCCCACATCTCCATCGTTGGAATTTGTTCTTCCTGCTATAAAATACCCTTTATCATAAGTTTCACTCACTGAATAAGGAACATCATCCCCTGTTCCTCCATAATTCTTTTCCCATTGAATAGTCCCGTTGGCATCCAATTTTACCAACCAGTAATCATTACTTCCATTATTTGCCGTAACATCTCCATCATTAGAATTAGAAGAACCCACTACAATATAGCCACCATCTAATGTTTGTATTATTGAAGTTGGGGTTTCAATATTAGATCCTCCCAAACTTTTCTCCCATTGTATGGTGGGTTGCCCTTTTGCAGTTGTAAAAAGCAACATACAAAAGCAAAAAATAAGCAGATAGTTGTAGTTGGCTTTATTCATACACTATTTTTTTTGTTATAATGTTAGTATTTGTTTTTAGTTGCACCAAATAAAGTCCTTTAGGAAAGAGAGTTAAATCAATAGTTGTGGAATTGGATGTTATTTTTTTATTATACACAGCTTGTCCTAAGGTATTAAACACTTCTATTGTATTAATCTGTTGGGTGGAGTTGATGGTAAAAATTCCATTGGTTGGGTTGGGGAAAATAATTATGGACGAGTTATTTTCTACTTCATCCATCCCAACGATTGGGGATAGTTTTACTACCCAAAAATCCATCATTCCGTTGGTACTTGAAACATCAAAATCATTTGAACCAGAGCTTCCTGCAATAATAAACCCATTATCAATAGTTTCGTTTACTGCATAGCCAAAATCAGCACTAGAGCCTCCTAAATTTTTATCCCATTCTATAGTGCCGTTGCTATCTATTTTTACCACCCAATAATCCCAATTACCATAATTACCACTTACATCCCCATCAGAAGAAGCAGATGTTCCTATCATTACATAACCTCCATCTGAAACAGCTACTATTTTCTGAAAATCATCCACCAAACTTCCTCCTATGGATTTTTGCCACAATAAATTCCCTATGTTATCTATTTTTATTACCCAGTAATCATCAATGCCATTGTTCCCTGTAACATCAAAATCATTAGAGTTAGATCTACCAGCAACAACATAAGCTCCATTTAAACATGATATTATAGATAATCCCCTATCAAAACCACTTCCTCCATAATTCTTTTCCCATTGAATAGTGCCATTGCTATCTATTTTTACCACCCAATAATCTCTCCCTCCATTATTACCTGTAACATCACCATCATTGGAAGTTGATTCACCTACAATAATATAACCCCCATCATTTGTTTGTTGAATAGAAGAAGCTGCATCAGCACCACTTCCTCCATAATTCTTTTCCCACAGAATATTACCTATACTATCTATTTTTACCACCCAATAATCTGACCCTCCATTATTTCCAGTTACGTCTCCATCGTTAGATGTTGTAGTTCCTAAAATCAGGTATCCTCCATCATTAGATAAGATAATATTTTCAGCACCTTCATAACTAGATCCTCCATAAGATCTTTCCCATTGAATACTCCCATTGATATTTAATTTGATTACCCAAAAGTCATTATTCCCATTATTAAAGGAAATATCACCATCAGTGGAATTAGTTATACCCACAACAATATAACTGCTATCAGCAGTTTGTAAAATAGTACTTATAGACTCATTTCCCGTACCTCCATAAGTTTTTTCCCATTGAATAGTTCCATTGGCATTCAATTTTACTACCCAACAATCTGTTCCTCCTTTATTAATAGAAACATCTCCATCGTTAGATGCAGTAGCCCCGGCAACCATATAGCCCCCATCTAATGTTTGTATTATTGAAGTTGCTGTTTCAATATTAGATCCTCCCAAACTTTTCTCCCATTGTATGGTGGGTTGCCCTTTTGCAGTTGGAAAAAGGAACATACAAAAGCAAAAAATAAGCAGATAGTTGTAGTTGGCTTTATTCATACACTATTTTTTTTGTTATAATGTTAGTATTTGTTTTTAGTTGCACCAAATAAAGTCCTTTTGGAAAAGAAGTTAAATTAATAGTTGTGGAATTGGATGTTATTTTTTTATTATACACCGCTTGTCCTAAGGTATTAAATACTTCTACTTCATTTATTCCTTCGGTAGAGCTGATGGTAAAAATCCCATTGGTTGGGTTGGGAAAAATAGTTGTTAATGGAGTGTTTTCTATTTCATCAATACTAACAACTGCACTTAATTTTACTACCCAAAAATCAGTCATTCCTTTGTTTAAAGATACATCGCCATCAGAGGAATTTGTGTGTCCTGCTACCAAATAACTGCCATCTGAATTTTGGATTATAGCTTTAGACTCATCAAAATTAGAACCTCCAAGTGTTTTACTCCATAAAAGTCCTCCTGAACCACTAAGTTTACCAACCCAATAGCTCCCAGATAGGTGGCTTACAAACAAATAACCACCATCATTAGACAAGTAAACCCCATCATTACTTCTAATCAGAGGAAAGCTACCCCCACCTATATTTATGTTTAAACAAGACCCCCATTCGATGTTTCCAAAATTATCAATTTTTACCACCCATGTTGAATTTGTTCCATTACAATTAACTAAATCACCATCAAGCGAACCCCTATCTCCATAAATAATAAATCCTCCATCATTAGTCTGTTTAATAGAGTATGCAAAATCACCACCAGATCCTCCGTAAGATTTATCCCATTGAATATTCCCAAGATTATCTAATTTAACTACCCAATAATCAAAACCTCCTTTATTATTGGTAATATGCCCATTTGTAGAATTCGATCCACCTGCAATAATATATCCCCCATCATTACTTTGATATACTGAAAATGCAGCATCATTACCATTACCCCCAAGTGATTTCTCCCATTGGATGTTGCCAAAAGCATCTAATTTTACCACCCAATAATCCCAAAATCCGCCTAAATAAACAGAAACATCACCATCATTACTGGATGACAACCCTGACATGATAAATCCACCATCGGTGGTTTGTTGTATAGCATAAGCCTTATCAGAACCACTACCTCCTAATGATTTTTTCCAGATAATATTTCCTAAATTATCTAATCGCAGTACCCAACAATCTGAAACAGTAACAGATCCATTATGGTCATTTATATCTCCATCATTAGAATTAGACATTCCTGCTACAATATAACCTCCATCAGTAGTTTGTTGAACAGAATAGGCTTCATCGTGTTCCGAACCTCCGTAGGATTTTTGCCACTCCAATGTGCCTATACTATCTATTTTTACTATCCAGTAATCTCCCGCACCTTGGTTATTAGTCAAATCGCCATCATTAGAAACAGAAGAACCTGCCAGTATGTAACCACCATCTGCTGTTTTTTGCATAGAATATAAAAACTCAAAGCCTGAGCCCCCATAAGATTTTTCCCATTCTATGGTGGGTTGGGCTTTTGCAGTTGTTAAAAAGAATACGCAAAAGCAAAAAATAAGCAGATAGTTGTAGTTGGCTTTATTCATACACTATTTTTTTTGTAACACTATTCGTATTGGTTTTTATCTGCACCAAATAAATTCCTTTGGGAAAAGGAGTTAAATTAATAGTTATGTTTTTTGATGTTACTTTTTTACTATAAACAGCTTTCCCTAACGCATTAAACATTTCTACTTCATTTATTTCTTCGGTAGAGCTGATGGTGAAAATTCCATTGGTAGGGTTAGGAAAAATAGATATGGACGAGTTATTTTCTACTTCATCCACCCCAAGGGTTGGGTTTAATTTTACTACCCAAAAATCAAAATAGCCAATAATCCACTTGAGTTCCATTATTAGTTCCATTATTAGTTGTGCCTGAAACTATATAACCTCCATCATTAGTTAAATTACCAACATATTTAAATAACATAGTGTTTGCCCCAATACGTAAACACGCTTTTTCCCATTGTAAAGTTCCCAAACTATCTATTTTTATAACCCATGCACCAAAACCAAAAGCACCTAAAGCACTCATCACATCTCCATCTTTGGAAGAACTAGTTCCTACAATAACAAAACCACCATCGAATGTTTCTTGTATAGTAAAAGCTCTATCATTAAGAGAACCTCCATAAGATTTTTCCCATTGTAAAATTCCTAAACTATCTAATCTAATTATCCAATAATCATCTCCTCCTCCTTTAGGGTTTGTTACATCTCCATCAACAGAAAAAGTTAATCCTGCTAGAACATATCCACCATCGTTTTTTTGTATTACAGAATGTGCTTCTTCATTTCCACTACCACCATAAGTTTTTTCCCATTGTAAATTGCCAGCACCATCTATTTTAAAAATCCAATAATCATTAAGACCTTTATTGATTGATACGTCTCCGTTACTCGATGATGTTACTCCTGCTACAACATAACCGCCATCACTTGTTTGCTTAACTGAATTTCCTTTTTCATCCCCACTTCCACCATAAGATTTACTCCAATTGATATTGCCTAATGCATCTATTTTTATAACCCATACATCACTGCCTCCATGAGAATTTACAATATCTCCATTTGAAGATCTTGAGAAACCCACAGCAATATATCCACCATCAGTAGTTTGTGAAATAGTGTTTATAACATCATCATTACTCCCCCCATAACTTTTTCCCCATTCAATAATGCCCACATTATTTAATTTCACAATCCAACCATCGCTAACCCCATGATTTAGCGTAACATCTCCATCATTTGATAAAGTTACTCCAACAACAATATATCCTCCATTAGTTGTCTGTGTTACTTCGTAAGCAACATCCGAGTCGCTTCCTCCTAAGTTTTTCTCCCATTCTATGGTGGGTTGGGCAACTAAATTAAAAGTTGAAAGCAAAAAGCATGCACTGAGCATAGCCGAAGTGTTGAAAGTTAATATGCGTATTAATTTATTCATACACTATTTTTTAACTTGTTGCTCTAACTCTTTTATTCTTTTTTCTTGTTGAATAATGTATAGCGTTAATTCCTCTATTTTTTGTAATAAAATAGCATCCATTTTTCCCAAGTCTATCCCTTTTTCTTTCACTTCCTTTTCAGAGGGGACATCAGGTAAATGCTTATATTTATTAATAAAATCTTCTACCTCTAATAGATTTTTCAATTTAAAATTATCTGAAAAAACAAAATCAGACCATGGAATAATTGCTGCATCTACTTGAATAGATCTTGTCCTAACATCTCCCTCTACAGATAACATAAAACCTGTTGTTTTATCTGTTCCTATGCCTACACTTCCATCTCCTTTTACTACAAACACATCTTGATTGGTACTGTGGTTGGTTACCGAATAGGCAATTATATCAGACGAAATTACTCTGTTTTGAAAAGCATATTTTGTTGAAGATGTTGCTGTAGAAGGAATCGTGAGTAGTCGAAATCCAACTTCTTTTCCTACGCTACGCATATTTAACTGAGTTTCATTATCAGCAGCAATGCCTATTGCTGTGGTGTTTAATCTAGTAAAACCTCCTATGGTTAAATCTCCTCCTATGGTTACGCTTTTAAAATTTGGGCATAATGCGATATCATCATCAGTAGTAGTGCCATTAGCAAATATCCATGGGGTAACATAACTGCAAACATAAGTGTCATCTTGTGGGATTGTTAAATTGGAAAGTGCTATTCGACCAACAGGGTTAATGCTTAATATTCTTTCTTCCTGAATCGGACCAGATGAAGGAGGAGGTGTTGGATGAATCCTAAATTTATCTAAATACACATCTCCAAAAAACTTGGCAGCTGTATCTTCCAACAATCTAAAACTTTCAACATTGTTTCGTTTAAAAACTAAGTCAACATTATTGGTAGTACCAACAAACTGAGTGGTATCGGCTTGGCTACCGTTTAATTTCCATGGTGCTTGTGCGTTGGGATTACTATTCGGATTTTGGGCTATTGCTATGGAGCTTAGCCAAAGCATACTAAGAGTTGAAAGTTGAAAGTTGAAAGTTGAAAGTTTCATAATCAGTAGTTTAGAAATTACTTACCAAATATAAAACATTTTTTTGAAAACACCAAATTTTTTTTAAAACTTTCAACTCCAAGTATTCAAGGCACTTCTAAGTACTCCTAAGTACTCTATTCTACCAACTCAAAATCCAATTGTTTCTTAATAAGATCGGCACGTTTCACTTTTATCATCACTTCATCGCCCATTTTGTATTCTTGCCCTGTTTTTCTTCCTCTTGCACAATAATTTTCTTTGTCGAAGGTATAAAAATCTCCATCAATATCCTGTAATCGAACCATGCCTTCGCACATATTTTCAATAATTTCCACATAAATTCCCCATTCGCTCACACCAGAAATTATACCAGCGAAAATTTGACCTATTTTATCTTCTAAAAATTCTACTTGTTTGTATTTAATAGATTTTCGTTCTGCTTCACTAGCAAGTTGCTCCATGTCGGATGAATGTTTGCATTGTGCTTCCAATTCGGTTTGACTTACAGAGCTTCCTCCATCCAAATAATGTTGCAATAACCGATGCACCATCACATCAGGATACCTACGAATTGGGGAGGTAAAATGAGAATAGTGTGAGAAACTCAATCCATAATGCCCAATGTTTTTGGTAGAATAAATGGCTTTTGCCATGGTTCTTATGGTTAATTGTTCTATCATATTTTCTTCGGCTTTCCCTTTCACTACCTCTAATAAAGTATTGATGGAAGAAGCGACTTCTTTGCCTCCAGTTGCTAAGCTATAGCCAAATTTTTTCACAAAAGAAGAAAGTGTTAACAGTTTTTCTTGATTGGGTTCATCATGAATTCGATAGACAAATGTTTTTGGGGTTTCTTTTTTATTTTCAGGTTTCCCAACAAATTCAGCTACTTTTTTATTGGCAAGCAACATAAATTCTTCTACCAATTTGTTGGCATCTTTACTTTCTTTAAAGAAAACACCTAAAGGCTTGCCGTTTTCATCAATATTAAATTTCACTTCGAGCCTGTCAAAAGAAATTGCTCCTTGTTTAAAGCGTTCTTTGCGGAGTTTTTTTGCCAATCCATCAAGTATTAATAACTCATTAGCAAAATCACCTTGTTTGGTCTCAATTCGTTCTTGGGCTTCTTCATAAGTAAATCTTCTATCCGAAAAAATTACAGTTCGTCCAAACCATTCATTCAATACTTTTGCATCTTCATTGAGTTCAAAAACAGCCGAAAAACACAATTTTGTTTCTTGAGGTCGGAGCGAACAAACACCATTGGAAAGCATTTCGGGAAGCATGGGAACTACTCTGTCAACCAAATAAATGGAGGTGGCTCGTTGATAGGCTTCTTTATCTAAAATACTGTCTTTTTGAATGTAATGCGAAACATCGGCAATGTGTATTCCGATTTCCCAGTTTCCATTCTCTAATTTTTTTATTGAAAGTGCATCGTCAAAATCTTTAGCATCGGATGGGTCAATGGTAAATGTGGTAACGGCTCTAAAATCTCTACGTTTTTTTATTTCTTGAGCTGAAATTTCAATGGGTAAATTTTTAGCTTCGCTTTCAACTTTTGGAGGAAAAACATAAAGCAACCCATATTCGGCTAAAATGGCGTGCATTTCGGTATTGTTTTCACCAGGTCTTCCCAACACATCAACTACAACACCATAAGGATTTTTTTTATTGTCAGGCCATTCTGTAATTCGAGCAACTGCCTTGTCACCATCTTTTGCTCCTTTCAGGTTTTCATTGGCAATAAAAATATCTACAGGCATTCGCAAATCATCCACAGCTAAAAAAGCAAAATTTTGAGATTTTTGTATAATTCCTACGAAATTAGTTTTGGCTCTTTTTAGCACTTCAACAATTTCTCCTTCCATTTTATTGCTGCCTTTGTGCGAAATAATATTCACTTTTACAATATCACCATGCAACGCATTTTTAGTATTTTTAGGATGAATATAAATATCAGTATCCGCATCTTCAACTATAACATAAGCTGCACCACGCTGAGTCATATCAACTTTTCCTTCAATAAAATTTGAGGCTGATTTTCGTTTGTAAGAGCCTCTTTGATGTTCAAAAAGTTTTCCTTGATCGGCAAGTTCTTCTAAAATGATTCCAACCAATTTCCGATTAGAAAAATCTTTCAGTCCGAGTGCATTACTAATTTTTTTATAATTAAATGATTGTGTAGGATTAGTATCAAAAATGCGAATAATTTGTTGAAGTAAATCTGTTTTAAAACCTCCAGCAGTTTTGTTTTTTTTATGTTTTTTTGACATTTTAGGTTGGTAAATGTAAATCTATTATTTTCAACAAAGTTACGGTTAAAGTTGGAAATTATATAATTACGCAATAGTATAACTTCAGGAATGAAATAATTGAGTTATTAATTAGTTATAAAAATAAAATGGAGTATCTTTTTTATCTAATTTCGTTTTTATGAAATTAAAATGTTTATGAAATTAAAATGGATGACTATTATTTTGATTGGAATTTTTGGATGTACAGATAATGAGAAACCCTCTGAAATCAATCAAAAAATAATAAATTTAATTGAAGGAGATTGGTTGATGACCTTTCAACTTACTGCTGAAGAAACATTACCTGTTAGGTTTTTGTTAACTAAAAAAGATAGTTTATATACTATTGAATTTGCCAATGCGTCTGAAAAAATTAAGATAGAAAACATAGCTATTGAAAATAATCGTTTAAAATTTGATGATCCAGTTTTTAATTCGTGGTATGAATTTGAACTAATTAGCTCCTCAAAAATGAAAGGATTTTGGTTTAAAGACAACCAAGAATATAAAATCAGTTTTGAAGCAATACACGGAGAACAAAGTCGTTTTAAAAAGCCTGAAAATTTACTTTCAAAAGAAATAATTGATGTTACAGGAAAATGGAAAGTAGATTTTAGCCCCAAAAACCAAGAAAATCAGTATCCTGCCATTGGACTTTTTGAGCAACAAGGAGAATATCTATCAGGAACTTTTTTAACCGAAACAGGTGATTATCGTTTTCTGGAAGGTAATGTATATGGCAATGATTTTTTTCTTTCTTGTTTTGATGGGTCGCATGCATTTTTGTTTAAAGCCATTTTAAAAAATGATTCTTTGATTGGTTCTTTTTGGTCTGGTTCTCATTGGGAAGAGCCATGGATTGCTATTCGTGATGATGAATTTGAGTTGACAAATCCAGATTCACTTACTTTTTTAAATGACGGCTATGATAAATTAGCATTTTCGTTTAAAAACACCGATGATGAATTGGTTTCGCTAACCGATGAAAAATTTGCAAACAAAGTTGTAATTGTAAACATAATGGGACCTTGGTGTCCTAACTGCAAAGATGAAACTGCTTATTTAGCTGATTTATATTCCCGAAAAGCAAAAGATGGATTAGAAATTATTGCATTATCTTTTGATAGAACAGACGATATCGAAATAGCAAAAAAGAATATTGCTAAATTAAAAAAGCATTTTAAAGCCGATTATGAATTTCTTTTAGCAGGAAAAGCCAGTAAAATTGAAGCAGGAAAAGCGTTGCCTATGCTCAACCATATTATGTCTTATCCTACCACCATTTTTATGGATAGAAAAGGACATATTCGTAAAATTAGAACAGGTTTTTATGGTCCGGGAACAGGTAGTTTCTACACAAGATACATAGAAGCTACTAACGATTTTATTGATAAATTGTTGGATGAGTAGCGTGTTAAGCTTCTTGATTTATTACTATTTCTGCTTCAAACAATGCTGCGAAGTGTTTTTTTAGTTTTTCTTTTACTTCTTCCATGTTTACTTCTCTACCTAATTCTTTTTGTAAGGAAGTAACTTGTTTATCATCAATTCCACAAGGAATAATATTCCCAAAATAAGACAAATCGGGGTGAACATTAAAAGCAAAACCGTGCATGGTAACCCATCTGCTGCATCGAACGCCCATAGCACAAATTTTTCTAGCTTTTTGAGGATTGTCAGCATCTAACCAAACTCCTGTGTAACCTTCATATCTTCCTGCTGCTATACCGTATTCGGCTAATGTTCTTATAATTATCTCTTCTAAAAAACGTAGGTATTTATGGATATCTGTAAAAAAATTATCTAAATCTAAAATAGGATAACCCACAATTTGCCTAGGACCATGGTAGGTAATATCGCCACCTCTGTTAATTTTGTAATAAGTAGCACCTTTTTGTTTTAGCATGGCTTCCGAAAGTAGCAGATGAGCTTCGTTTCCGCTTTTTCCAAGTGTATAAACGTGTGGATGTTCGCAAAAAAGTAAATGATTTTCGGTAGCAAAAGTTGTGTTGTCTTTTCTGTTTTGAATTTTAATATCAATGGTTTTTTTGAAAAGTTGCTCTTGAAAATCCCAAGCTTCTTTGTAGTCGATTAATCCTAAATCTTTTACTTTTATTTGTTGCATTTTTTTATTTTTTTGCTTTGTGCTATCGTTTGTGTCTTCACAAACGATATTTTTTATTTGTGAATAAACATAAGCGGAAACTCCCATTTTTTATAGATTTTTGTTTTACTGCAAACACATTTTCATTTGAGCAAAAGTAAATATTTATTTTGTTTGTGAGGACACAAACAAAGGCTGAAAGTTGCTCTTGAAAATCCCAAGCTTCTTTGTAGTCGATTAATCCTAAATCTTTTACTTTTAGTTACTACTCAGCCGCTAAATTACTTGTCTAAAGACAATAAAAAAACAAAAAAATGCCACTGATTACACACCACGAAGTAGCATCAACACATCTTGAAAAAATAGATAAACTGTTGATAAATTTTCG
>JAHYJH010000095.1 GCA_019429185.1 Vicingaceae bacterium | reverse complement strand
ATGGGAAAGATATGTTCAATAATTTTAAAATGAGAGAAAAAAACAGATAAAAATGATAAAAACAAATAAAATGGACTAATAGAAAAAAATTACAGAAATTAGCCCTAAATAACTGGCTGGAATAAAATTCCAAAAGGAAAAAATTGAAAAAAATTGGACTTTATAGACAGACACTACTTAGAGTTTGTCCATAATGTCCGATATCTTCGTTATTCTCGACTTTCAAATCAGTCATGTACTTTAGTACACTCCTGATTATCAATTCATCGAAACCTAAATCTCGAACATTACTCACAATATTAAATTGTTTTTTAGTTGTGTTCGTGAGTTCGCTTCGCTCAGTTCTGAACCAAACTCTCGACTAAATGGACAAACACTACTTAGTCTTTGCTCAAAATTAAGATCAGGTATGGCTGTAGTTTGAGCGATTATTAGATTTGAGAAAATAAGTAGTGCTAAAAATGATAGTGTTATTTTCTTGTTTATTTGTTTTTTATGTTTGTCAATTATTATCTACACGAAAGTCTGAAAAAAACTTTGTAAAAGCAAATAATAGGTTTATTAGTACTTTAAGTCCTTAGTCGCTTTCACACTTGTACCGCTTCAGACAAAGGACAGTGAGGGGTTGGAGACTACAGACTAAATAATTTTCTTAGAACAAACATAAGCTTTTTTTCTAAAAGTCCTTAGTCGCTATCGCACTTGCACCGCTTCAGACAAAGGACAGTTAAGGGTAATAATATCTTATCAATGAAGTCAACTTTTCATTCAAATAATCTTTCTTCTCAATTAGAAGTCCGTCATTGTTGTATCCAAAAATTGTTTTCTGATTTGGTAGAGTGTGGATTTCTTTAATCAATCCATTCTGATAAACATAGTTGTACTTGGTGCAGCCATTTTTTGTATCTGCAATTTGCAGGCAGTTACTTACTAAGTTTCCTTTTTCATCGTACTCAGAAATATATGTCCAATCTCCTTTGACTTCAATGGTTTTTAAGAGCTGGTCATTTCTGTATTTGAATGTTTTAGTCGATTGCAATGAAGGTTCATCTTCTGAGTATTGCTGAAGATACCAACCTGTAGAATCAATTTGCTTGATTAGATTATCATTCTCATCGTAGAAGTAGTACTTTTTTGAATGAATTTCATTTTTTCTTGTGTACCAAATCCATTTAATCAAATTTCCTTGGCTATCATATTCTTTCTCTCCGTTCAAGTATCGAGGGTCACAATAGAAACACTTAACTGAAGCTGTGTCTGGCGTGTAGCTTTCAGTTGCTAAATATCGAGTGCTGTCGTCTGTATAATAGTTTCTGACTTCCAATCCTTGTTCATCGTATTCATACTCGTAGATTTTAGGATGTATGCTATGCAGATGAAAGGTATCTTTTGTGTACTTAGAAACTGAATATGAATGCTCAATTCTGTTATAAACTTTTCGAGTTAATAGTCCTTCTCCATCATATTCAAAGGTTGTTTCATTGATATTTATATCCCAATTTGTTGAACCAAATCCCTTAGTTTTGACTACTTCTATAGGTTGGTTAGTGTGTTTTATCAATTTTCCCATTGAGTCATAATAATCTTTGAATTTGTACCAAGTCAGAAAAGTAGGGACATGAGATTGTATGTTAAGATTGCAATTAATACCCATCACTATACTGCTATCTCTATTTAGGTTTTGGTCAAAAAGTTTAGTGCTATCTTTTTTTACTTTCCCGTTCTTTTTTAATTTGAATGAGAAAGCCTGAATTCTTTCAATATTATGATCAATAAAGTCCTGATACGTCCATTGCATGAGACCATTGGCTCCTGTCGAAAAGATTGTATTGCTTTTCTGTCCAAAAGTGACAAATGGAAAAGCCGTTAATATGTATATCAGTATGGTTTTCATTTATATTGCACACAACAATCGGATAAACGTAATGGTACGTTTATACACATTGTATCTTTACCCAAATGTAGTAATTCTATTTAAATTAACTTAATTGTTAGCTAACAAAAAAGCTTATCAGAAACCTGATAAGCTTTTTTGTAATAATTATGTTGTTGTTATTACTGAACTACTTCCACATCTGCAGAGATGTTAAGTGTAGTAACAATAGGATCTGTATTGGCAGTAATGGTAACTGTTTTTGTTTGAGCTCCTTGTTGTTTTCCAGGGCTGTATTCTACTACAATTTCTCCTGTTGAACCAGGTTTAATTGGTTCTTTAGGGAATTGAGGAACGGTACATCCGCAGCTTCCTGTAGCATTTTCAATAATTAAAGGTTCTTTACCGGTATTGGTAAACTTAAATATTTTAGTATGCTTAGAATCTTGTTTTATTTTTCCAAAATTATGACTGGATTCTGCAAATTGTACGGCTGTTTTAGCTCTAGTTTCAGATAGAACAGGTGCAGCAGCAGGTGCTGGCTGATTTGGTTGTGTTGGTGAAATAGGATTAATAGGGTTCAAATCATTCACATTTCCTGAGTTGGTAGAAATGGAAGGAGATGTTGCAATGCTGCTCGATCCTGATTGGTCACCGTAACTTCTTTTTGAGGGTTTGTTGTCCATAAAAAAAGTATTAACAACAAGTGTAACGGTAATTAACCCTAATAAGGCTATTTTAATATTTTCTCTCATGCTTTCGTTCATAATTTTAGATTTTAATATTTTACAAATTTATACAAAACTTATTTAGTCTTTGCAAGAAAACGCCAAATACTGCGTTATTCTCATTTTTGAAACAGTCATTTACAAAAGTAAACTCCTTATTTTCAAAAACTTCGAAAGCCTTGTCTTTGACTTTTTCTTATCAAAGACTTTAAAAAGACAGTTTTCTTGCAGATACTATTTATATACTATTTTTTCTTTTTTAAAAGTGGAGCCATTTATTTCCTTCAAAGCAATTTGCACAGCATCATCAATATCACTAATAACCTGATAATAAGCAGAATTATCCCACAAATTTCGAGCAATAGTAGCTTTTATTCGTGCCAACATAAAATTTTTGGAAATGGCTAGTTGTTCATCATTTCGTTCTACTTCATTTTTTTCAGCATAAGCGATAAATGACTCTAACAATTCAGTTTCGGCATTAAAATTAGCTTTGAAATTAATAACGCTATTGTATTTACTTAATAGTTCTTCTCTATTTGATTGCGTGTAGTCCAACGAAAACTCGTTAATTAAACCTTTTCTTAACACCTTACTAAAGTATTCAGAAGCCATACTAGTATCTATTGGAACAAATACATCAGGCATAATTCCGCCTCCACCATAAACGGTTCTTTTACTAATTAATGTTGAAAATTTTAATGAATCAGGAAAAATTATACTGTCTTGGTTTATTAATTCTCCGTGTTCGTATCTGCGTGTAAATTCTTTGTAATAGGCTTCTTTTCCATCATCATAAGGACGCTGAATACTTCTTCCAGAAGGAGTGTAATACTTAGAAACCGTTAGGCGAACAGCAGATCCATCTATCAGTGAAAACGGTTTTTGAACCAATCCTTTACCAAAAGAACGTCTGCCTATAATTAAGCCTCTATCATAATCTTGTATAGCTCCACTAACGATTTCGGATGCTGAAGCAGACCCTTCATCAATTAATAATACTAATTTACCTGTTTCAAAACCACCTTTTTCGGTTGTGTAATAATCTTGCTGAGGGCTTTTAAGTCCTTTTGTATAAACAATACGCTTGTTTTCATCCAAAAATTCGTCAGCGAGTTGGATGGCTGTTTTCAAGTAACCTCCACCATTTCCTCGTAAATCAACAATAAGGTTTTTAACATTTTGTTCTTTTAGGACTGCTAATCCTTCTCTAAATTCATCTATGGTTTTTTCTGCAAAACGATTTATTTTTATGTATCCCGTTTCGTTGTCTAACATATAGGAAGCATCCACACTGAAAATGGGTATTTTATCTCTTATAATAGTAAACTTTAGCAGTTCTTTCTCTCCTTTTCGTTTAATTCCTACTTCTACTTTTGTTCCTTTTTTTCCACGCAATTTATCTTGTACATCGCTATTTTGTAAGCCTACGCCAGCAATATTTTTTTTATCCACTTCAATTATTTTATCACCAGCCTGTATTCCTACTTTTTCTGAAGGACCACTTGGAATAGGAGAAACCACTATTAGCGTATCGTGGTGAATATTAAATTGTATGCCAATTCCTTCAAAGTTTCCTACTAATGGCTCGTTCATTTTTTCGAGTTCATCTCTTGGAATATATACAGAATGAGGGTCTAAATCTTTTAAAAGCGCAACTATGGCTGTTTCTACTAATTTACTTTCATTGGTAGAATCAACATAAGCATAATTAATCAGTTGCAGTAGATTATCTATTTTCTGACTTCCGGCTGTTGACCGCTGTTGAGAAAAAGAGAAATTGGTGAAAATAAATAAGAAAATAATAAATATGTATGTCTTTTTAATAGTCATAAGTTCTGTTTTTTTAACATAATTAACAAATTTAAGAAAATAGATTGAGTATGAAATGTTAATGTTCCTTAAATAAAATACAGTGAAACTAAAATTCTACATTTAATTGTTGGAGAACTGTTTTTGTTGCCTTTGTTTGTGTCATCACAAATAAAAAATATCGTTTGTGATGACACAAACGATGGCAATAGATTGAGTATGAAATGTTAATGTTCCTTAAATAAAATACAGTGAAACTAAAATTCTACATTTAATTGTTGGAGAACTGTTTTTAGGCTAAGCAGTAAATTTTGTTTTTCGGTTTCATCTTCTTCTATGGCTTCTTCTAAATCTAGAATCAAGTCGTTAATTTCTTCTTCGTTAAAAGTTGCGTCAAAATTTTCTATTACGGTTAATACTTCCAAACAGACTAAGTAATCATTTTTTATAGCCTGCTTAACTAAAAAATCAATGTGATTACTAACATCCAAACCCGATTGCCAAAAAATTGAAATAATGAATGGTTTTATTTCTCTGTATTTTTTTGAGGAGATGGCTTTGATTAGTTCATCTATTGCTTTTTCCAATTTCAAATCAAAAAGCAAGGAACTAATTTCTTGCTTAATTTCAGCATCATTATTTTCTATGTAAACATCTAAAATGGGATGAATGGCTTCTGGCTTACCACTAATTCTTAATTGTTTAATTGCAACTAAAATTTTTTGATTATCTCCTGATAAGAGGTCTTTAATAATGTTGTTGAATTTATTATCGTTTCTTTTTATTTCAGCCATAAAGAAAAAGGAGTTAAGGGTTTAGATGTAAATAAATAAGTAGTAATTAGATGTTAGGGTCTGTAATGAAATAAACTATACATTTAGCCTTGCTCTTTTACTCGCTAATTGCGTTGAAAATACTCGCCATAGCGTTGCTATGTCTGTGTTTTTCGTCTTATTAGCAAACAAAATAACTTCGCCTATTCTGTACACTTTATTTCATTACAGACCCTTAGGGAATGTAATAAACTAACAACTAACCCTAACATCTAACAATTAATTAATTAATGCTCATCTATAAATGTCAAGAAGTTGGACATTCTGGACAAACTCTATTTAATGTATGTCCATAAAGTCGAGAGGCTGAACTGTAAAGTTCAAATTCGAGGCTTTCGAAGTTTTGAAAATCAGGAGTTTACTTTCGTAAAAGACTGGTTTTTAAAACGAGAATAACGAAGAAGCTGGACTTTACAGACAGACTCTATTTAGTAATAAATAAGTCGTCTAACTTTAGCAATATGTTTAGCCAAACGGATAACTTGTTTGGTGTAGCCAAATTCGTTGTCATACCAAACATAAAGCACAATGTTTTTTTTATCTACAGAAACAATGGTTGCATTACTATCAAAAACGGAACAACAAATGTTGCCAATAATGTCCGTAGATACTAATTCTGGATCATTTTCGTATTTAATTTGATTTACCAATTTGCCTTGAAGTGCTGCTTTTCTGATAAGCTCGTTTACTTCTTCAACTGAGGTTGTTTTATTTACTTCCAAACTCAGAATTGCCAAAGAGCCATTTGGAGTAGGAACACGTACAGCATTGGCTGTAAGTTTATCTTTTAGCGATGGAATTACTTTGGTAACTGCATTTCCAGCTCCAGTAGATGTGATAACCATGTTTACCGCAGCAGAACGTCCTCTTCTGGGTTTTTTATGCATATTATCCAACAGGTTTTGGTCGTTGGTGTAAGCATGCACTGTTTCAATGTGTCCTTTTACAATACCTAATTCGTTTTCAATTACATAAAGAATAGGAGATATTGCATTAGTTGTACATGAGGCTGCAGAGAAAATAGTTTCGTTTTCTAAATCTAATGTATCTTCATTTATTCCATAAACAACATTAGGAACTTCTTTTCCAGGAGCAGTTAATAAAACTTTACTAATTCCTTTTGCTTGTGTATGTCGAGCCAATTGTTCACGGGTAGAAAAAACTCCTGTGTTGTCAATAAGTAAAGCGTCATTAATTCCATATTCTGTATAGTCAACATCTTCTGGATTGTTAGCTTCTATCATTTTCACAATTTGACCATTGATAATAAGTGCGTTATTTTCAATATCAACATCCACACTACCGGAAAACATTCCATGCACGGAATCATTTCTTAATAAGGCGGCTCTTTTAACCATTTGGGTTTCGGAAACAGTTCTTGTTACAATGGCTCTTAAACGTAGTTGCTGTCCTTTTCCTGCTTGTTTTACTAATTCTCTTGCAGCTAACCTCCCAATTCGTCCAAATCCAAACAACACAATGTCTTTTGGTTTAATATTTTGATTTTCAGAACTTTCAAAGCCAATAAGTTTAGCTTTTAAAAAGTCTGCTTGAGAAGTGTAATTTGATTTTTCTTTATTCCATTCGGCAGCTAATTTACCTATGTCAATTTTTGAAGGGGCAATTTCGAGTGTTTTGAGTTCTTTTGCCAACGAAGAAGTATCAAAAATATCAACTGGATTAAAAGCTATACTTTTTGCTTTAGCATGTAAATTAAGTACTTCTGAAATGCTTTTATCAACTAATGGATTTCTAAAAAGAACAAGCTCAATTGATTTTTCATACATCAGATAACCTATTGAGCTTATAAGTTTAACTGCTGCTTTTTCGCGTTTTACGTACAGATTTAAATTATCTTCATACGTTTTGTTTTTGTCAAGGATTTCCATTTTTTAAGAATTTATATATTAAAGTTTTTTAAGTTACAAGTTCATAAATTAGGCATTAGTTTTTTAGCATAGATAACTTACTCCTTACTCCTTACACCTAACTACTAACACCTAATTATTAACACCTCGTTATCATCCTAAATATGCTTTTAATAATTTGCTTTTTGATGAATGTCTTAATCGTCTAATTCCTTTTTCTTTGATTTGTCTCACTCTTTCTCTTGTTAGTTCAAATTTTTCACCAATTTCTTCTAACGAAAGTGGATGAGGAATTCCAATGCCATAAAACAAAATAATTACTTCTTTTTCTCTATCGGTAAGTGTTGATAATGAACGGTCTATTTCTTTTTGCAACGATTCAGTCATCAATAGTAAATCTGTTCTTGGAGCATCACCGTTAGAAAGTACGTCTAATAAATTACCTCCATCTTCGTCATTTCCAAAAGGCGCATCCATAGAAACGTGTCTTCCAGAAATTAAGGTAGAATCTGTTACTTTTTCCCTTGCTATGTCTAATAAATCTGCAATCTCATCGGCCGATGGTTCTCTTTCAAATTCTTGTTCTAATTTAGAGAATGTTTTTTTTATCCTATTTAAAGAGCCAACTTGGTTTAGTGGCAAACGTACAATTCTAGATTGTTCGGCTATTGCTTGTAATATGGATTGACGTATCCACCAAACTGCATAAGAAATAAATTTGAATCCACGTGTTTCATCAAAACGCTGAGCGGCTTTTATCAGCCCTAAATTTCCTTCATTGATTAAATCAGGCAGTGTAAGTCCTTGATTTTGATATTGTTTTGATACCGAAACTACAAATCGTAAGTTAGCTTTAACTAATTTTTCAAGAGCTATTGAATCTCCTTGTCTAATTTGTTGAGCCAATTCTACTTCATCTTCAGCTGTTATTAGTTCTTCACGTCCAATTTCCTGTAAGTATTTATCTAAAGAAGCACTATCACGGTTGGTAATAGATTTAGTAATTTTTAATTGTCTCATTAAAGATAATTTATGTTAACGTAAGATAGGAATGCAAATTTACTCCCTTTTTTCCTATGAAGAATTAAAATTTACTTATTTTTTTAACTTTAATTTAACACATATATTATCGTTTACTGACATTGTTTTATTGAGGTTGTTTCATATTTACTAAATTTGAAAAAGAAACTTAGTTTTGTTATTCGAAACTATAGATGAAAAGTGTAATGAAGCAACTTCATATTTTAATTGTAACTACATTTGGTGCTGGTTTTTCTCCTTTTGCACCAGGAACTGCTGGAGCAATAGTTGGTTGTGCTTTTTTGTGGGTATTTAATTATTTTCATATCTTTCCAACACATCCCAATCCTGAACTTTTTATTGGGCTAATAATAGTAGTAACTTTAGTAGGGATTTATGCTACAAATCAGTTAGAAAAAGAGTGGGGGAAAGACCCCCAAAAGGTTGTTATTGATGAGCTTATTGGTGTTTGGATAGCGATGGTTTTTATTCCTTTTACTTGGCTTAATGTGCTAATAGCTTTTGGTTTATTTCGTTTTTTTGATATATTAAAACCCTTGGGTATTCGAAAAATGGAAAATTTTAAAGGAGGAATAGGCGTGATGGCAGATGATGTGTTGGCAGGAATTTATGCTAATTTGGTGCTTCAACTTATTTTGTATTTTCTATGAAGAAGAAATCGTTTATACTTTCATTTTTAAAATACCAAACAGCCGCAATTTCTGCTACTTTAATGGATTTTGCCGTTTTTTTTATTTTAAAAGACGAGTTTGATGTTTGGTATGTTGCTGCAACAGCAATTGGAGCTTTGTGTGGTGCTGTAATTAATTTTATTTTATGTAGAAATTGGGCGTTTTCATCTAAAGAAAAAAAATTAGCTATTCAAATTAGTCGTTACGTAATGGTTTCGGCAGGAAGCTTGGTATTAAATACTTTATTGGTTTTTGTTATCACCGAACTATTTTCTATTCATGAAAACTATTCTCGCATATTCACAGCAATTATAGTAGCAATAACCTATAATTTTACCCTTCAAAAATATTTTGTTTTTAAAAAATAAGGATTTATAATTAAAATCATTAGTTTTTCTTATTGAATCAATTATTTTTGCTCTCAATTAATTAAATACATAAAAATGAAAAAAATATTTTTTTTAGCAAGTACAATCGTATTTTTTGCTTGTACTAATGAACAACAAAACCAAACTCAAGAGGTTGTTGAAGATGTTGAAGTGGTGATTACCAAACACGGTAAAGATATTTCCGAAGAAGGAGCAATAACTGCGGCTGAATTTTTAACTCAATTCGAAGGGAAAGACTCATTATACACTAAATTGATTGCACCAATTAATGAAGTTTGTGCAAAAAAAGGGTGTTGGATGACTATTAATTTAGGAGAAGATAAAGAAATGAGGGTTAGATTTAAAGATTATGATTTTTTTGTTCCTAAAGATGCGGCTGGCAAATTTGCAATTGTTCAAGGTTTTGCAAAAATTGATACTACTTCTATTGATGAATTAAAACACTATTTGCAAGATGCCGAAGCTTCTCAAGAAGAAATTGATGCAATTACAGCACCAGAAATTAATTATTCATTTGAAGCGGAAGGAGTAATTATCAAAGAGGAAAAGTTAATTAGCAATGAAAAATAATAACAAATATATTCCGATTCCAATAGCTATCAGAACTATCGGAATTTTCGGGATATTTTTTTTCATCGTTGGTTGTTCAACTAACGATTCTGAGCAAAATACAACAAATAATTCAGCCGTAGAAAATCATCCAAACAAAGATAGTGAGTTGGCTTTGTTGATGCGTAAAATGCATACAGATGCAGATAGTATCAAGCAATTGATTATAAACGATGAGGGAACTATTTCTAAAGAATACATTGCTGCATTGGAAAAAATTCATACAGCAATTCCAACAGACGCTAATGTTAAAACACCTGAATTTAAAGCATACACAGAGCTTATGATAACTGAAGCAAACGCTTTATTTTCTAACGAACAAAACAAAAAAGAAGGGTTTAATAATTTAGTTGATAAATGTGTTCAATGTCATCAATCTTTTTGTCCTGGACCTATCAAGAAAATAAATAAATTGAGAATTAGAGATTAAAGATTCTGCGTAATCTGCTGGAAAATAGTAGAGATTAGAGATTCTGCGATAATCAGCGTTCCGATAGCTATCGGAATCTACGGGAGATAATATCATCACTTCTTCATAAAACCTTCTGATTTTGCAATAACTGACGAAACCGTAATATCACCAGTAACATTCACTACAGTTCGCATCATATCCAAAATCCGATCCACAGGGAAAATGATTGCAATCCAAGCAGGATTTAATCCTACCGAATCTAACACTATCATTAACATTACTAAGCCAGCACTAGGAACTGCTGCTGAGCCTATTGAAGCTAAGGTTGCAGTTGCAACGATGGTAAGTTGTTGAGCTAAATCTAAATCAATTAAGTGTATTTGAGCCAAATAAATAACAGCTACTGCCTGATATAGACTTGTTCCGTCCATATTTACCGTTGCTCCGATGGGCAGCACAAAACTAGAAACTTCTTCGGGAACTTTTAAATTATCGTTTACACATTCCATAGTAATTGGAAGCGTTGCTGCACTTGAACTTGATGAAAAAGCCAATAACTGAGCTGGGCTAATGTGTTTAAAAAATTTGCTATATTTCATTCTCAAAACACTTGTTGCAATAAGTGGATATATTACAAAAATCATTATTGCTAAACCTATCACAACTACTATACTGTACCATCCCAAATTTATGATGATATCTTGAATGGCTTTTGGACTATCGCCAGCCATTTCGCTCAGTTTTGCTGCCATTAGGGCAAATACAAAAAACGGTGCAGCTTTCATCACAATATCCACCATTTTAAGGAAAACTTCATTAAATCCATCAATAATTCCAGTTACTGTATTGGCTTTTTTCTTATCAATCATTAATAAAACTATCCCAAAGAAAATGGCAAAAAAGATAATTTGTAGCATTAATTTATTGTTGGATAACGAAACAAAAATATTAGAAGGAACCATATCAATTAGAAATGCTAAAGGACCAGCTTCCTTTGTTTTTTTAGCTTCTTTTTGTCGTTCGGCTATGGAAACGTCATTTGCACTTTTTTCTTTTTCTGAGGCATATTGAGAGGAAGCATCATTTACAAAGTCAGCATATTTTTCATCAGTTAAAAACGATTTATGGTCTTTAATTTCTATTCCATTTTCATTTGCCCAAAGCTCGTAAGCAATTCTGTTTTTTATTTGCTGATTTTTATCTAATTGATTACCAGGTTTTATGGTATTCACTAAGATTAATCCTAAACTTACTGCAAAAACAGTGGTTGTTAAATAAATGGCTAATGTTTTAAAACCAACTCGTCCTAATTTTTTAATGTCAGATAAACCTGAAATTCCAACAATAATAGAAAATAACACTAATGGAATAGCGATTAGTTTTAATAAATTAATAAAAATTTCACCCCAAGGAGCTATCCAATTTTTAGTAAAAGCACTCCAACCAAAATTTGCAGAAAGAAATGCCCAACCTATCCCTAAAAGTAATCCTATTATTATTTTCCAATGAAGTGCTAGTTTTTTCATTTTATAGTTATGTTTTTTGTGTCTTAGGTTTAGCGAGATAATTTTAATATAGTCGAGCAGTAACGATTTCTTTAGAATTTTAAGATTACAATTTACTCAACTTATTTCGCAACAAATGATCAACTACAACTAAAGCTGTCATTGCTTCAACAATAGCAACTGCTCTGGGTAAAACGCATGGGTCGTGCCTTCCTTTTCCTTCAATAGTTACTTCTTCAAAATTAGAATTTATTGTTTGTTGCGGTTTCATAATGGTTGCAACAGGTTTAAAAGCCACATTAAAAAAAACGTCTTCACCATTGGTAATGCCACCTTGCACACCTCCCGAATAATTTGTTTTGGTTTTTACATTGTTTTTATCCATATAAAAAGCATCGTTGTGTTCCGAGCCTTTCAACAGCATACCATCGAACCCTGAACCAATTTCAAAGCCTTTTGTTGCGTTTATACTAAGCATTGCTTTTGCTAAATCGGCTTCAAAGCGATCAAAAACAGGTTCGCCTAATCCAACAGGAAGATTATTTATAACACAACTTATTTTCCCGCCAACCGTATCGCCTTCTTTTCTTATTTTATCAATATAATCAAACATTACGTTTGCAATGGTTTCATCAGGGCAGCGAGTGGGGTGGAGGTAGGTTTTTTCTAAATCTAATTCGTTATAATTTTTAATGAGCTTGATGTTTCCAACTTGGCTCACAAAAGCATTGATTTTAATGTTATGATGGGTTAAAATTTGTTGAGCAATTGCTCCTCCAACTACTCTTGATGCTGTTTCACGGGCAGAACTTCTTCCTCCACCTCTGTAATCTCTAACACCATATTTTTGCTGATAAGTAAAATCGGCATGCGAGGGTCTGAATTTATCTTTGATGTGTTCATAATCGGTTGGTTTTTGATTATTGTTTTTTATCATAAAACCTATCGGATTTCCTGTGGAAATGCCTTCAAAAACACCTGATAAAAGTATTATTTTATCTTCTTCTTTTCGTTGTGTTGTGATGCGTGATTGACCTGGTTTTCTTCTGTCAAGAGCTTCTTGAATTAGTGAAATATCTATTTTCAATCCAGCAGGACATCCATCAACAATTCCGCCAATTGCTTCTCCGTGCGATTCGCCAAAGGTGGTTAATTTGAATAAAGTTCCAAAAGTGTTTCCTGCCATTTTCTTTCAAAAAAAAGCTAAAGTACGGAAAAGTTCATAAAATCTAACAATGGAAAAGAAGAAGTGAAATTCAAATGGTAAATTCTTTTAAAAAGTTTCGCAATTTTTACAAAGGTCTATTTCATTTTTTTTGCGTTGAAAAAAGAGTTTAAGCCATTTTTTTCGAGTTGGAGAATTGTAAATATCAAACAACGATTGGTTTTGAATATTTCCAACAACTCCTTTAGAATTAAGGTCTGCACAACAAACATTTACATCGCCATTTGGCAACAAAACTAATTGATGCATTAATAATCCACAACCAATTTTATGCGGTTTGTTTTGGCTGTTTGATGATTTACCTTCAATATCTACTTCTCCAGCCCAAGAATGTGGGTGGCGAAGTTCGTAGGTATCTACCATATTAAGCACCTCAACAAATTGGCTGTTCATCCAGTTAGTTTTTAATGGATTAATTGGATCAATTACAGAAATGATGTGTGTTTTAATGTTGGTGTTACGTTTTTTGTTTTCTTCACAGAAGTAGCTAATGTTTTTATAAAATACATCCCATTTTGCTCTAATTCGCATTGATTCAAATCGTTCTGGAGAACCACCATCCATGCTAAAACGCATTACATCAACCGCACCGCTTTCTATTATTTCGTTGGTTTTAGCTTCGAGCAATGGTGTGCCGTTGGTTAGTAAATTAACGGTAGGAAATCGTTGGTTTTTATTCTTTGATAGGTCTTTATATTTTTTAATTATAGCCAACAACACTCCAATTTCTGGATGAAGTAATGTTTCTCCTCCGCTATGTAAATGAATAACTTCAACCTTCTTAAAGCGTTCATCATTTACCAAGTTATTCATTAAATTTTCAAGAATAGCTGGTGTCATTCTTGTTTTAGGTTTTTCGTGGTCTAACGAGCAAAAAGAACATCTTAAATTACAATAGCTTACAAATTCTATGTTTACTTCTTTGGTGGTAGTGCTGTTTTTTATAAGATTCCATTTGTAATAAAACAGGTAGTTTTTCACAAACAACATTCCTTGCAAAAATTCTAACACTTTCCACAAAAAAGTTCCTTTTTTAAGGTGTCTTACAAAAAAATCACGAGTTGCAATTAACATAAGTTGGTAATCAAATTTTGAGTAGTAAAATTATGTAGGATACTTTTTTTAATTAGTGATATATGTCATACAATTTAAGAGTGTCTGAATAATTAGAGTTTGTCCATAATGTCCGATATCTTCGTTATTCTCGACTTTCAAATCAGTCATGTACTTTAGTACACTCCTGATTCTCAAGTCATCGAAACCTCAATCTCGAACATTACTCACAATATT
>JAHYJH010000094.1 GCA_019429185.1 Vicingaceae bacterium | reverse complement strand
CTCGCTTACTAACTGTAATTTGTAATGCTCGTCTCATTTTTTACCGCAAAAAAAAAGAAAAATGCAAACCTATTATCAAGCAGACAATATATTTATCGACAGGCAATTGTTAATCAATGCACTAGATATCATTAGGTCACTTGGAGAATTTATTTCTTTTGCTAATTCAAAAGCTAAATTGCCATAAAATAACGTGCTGTCTGAATTCCCCATATTTTTATGTAATCTAGCAATGTTGTTATAAGCAATTGCTAAGTCTCTTTTCATGTTGTATTTTTTTCTAAGGGCAGTAGATTCATATAAATATTGTTTTGCTTTTTGAAAATCACCATTTTCATGGTAAATAGAACCAATATTTGCTAGTGTGAAAGATTTAGTTAATACATCATTATTTAGCGTTGATATTTCGTTTGCTCTTTCAAATAAAGCTAAAGCTGATTCGCTAGCTCCTTGATTTTTTTTTAAAATGCCATAATTATTTAAAGCCTTTGCAAGAGATTTTGTGGTTAAATTATTTTTTTTTGTTTCAATGTCATTAATTACTTTTAGGTACAATTCTTCAGCTTTTTTTGTCTCATTTATTTCTTTGTATAAATCTGCAATTCCTATTGTTACACTAATTAGTCTCTCAAAATCATTGATTTCTTTACTTAATTTAAGAACTTTATATCTGTATTCTAAACTTTTAGAATAATTACCTGATTGACTGTAAATAGTGGAAATATTATCATAAGTTTCAACTAACGATGGTTTATCGTTAATAATTTCTAACATTTCTGCAGCTTTGAATAAGTATGAAAATGTGTTTTCTGTTTTTCCTGCAAAACGATTTAAAACACCAATATTATTATATCCATTTGCAATTAGCTTAATAAACGAAGTGTCATTGTCAAAATCTGGGTCATAAAGATTAACAAGTTTTTGAGCATATACTAAAGAACTGTCTAAATTTTTAAAGCCATAGTTTTCACTTAACTCGTAATATACAGTTGCTTTTTCTTTAATAGACTGAGTTGATTTTAATTTTATTTTATATTCAATAATAATAGAATCTTCTTGAGTGAAGGCAGTTGAAAATAAAGAAAAACTAAAAATTAAGGTCGCTACTAGTTTAAAGATGTTATAATTCATTTAGTATTCTTGAAATTTAATTGAAAAATTTACTGTGAATTAAGGAAACGTAATACCTCTGAAATCACTAATAGCTACGGGTTTTAAATTTGAGCCATAACTTTGATTAATTATTTTTATGTACTCATTAGCTATCATGGCATAACCTCTTTGGTTTGGATGAACTCCATCAATGGAATACAATCCGCCTTTTATAAACTCTGGAGAGAAACTAATTCCATCAAAATCAACACCATCATTACTATTAAGTTGTTCCATAAATTGATATAAATCAACTATAAAATAACCATGGGCTAGGGTAGAAGCTCTAATTTCGCTATTGATTGCATTTATGTAGTTTTTTACAATGGCTACTTCATCTTTATCTAATACTTCTGTATGAGGCAAGGGATCTTGTTGAGTAAGTCCAACACCTGTCTTAAGTAAACTGGAAGAAGAAAGCAAAATCAAATCACCTTCTACTGCTTTTCTTATAATGTTTGTATCAGCTCCTTCTTTAATCCAAATGTCTTTATCCAACACTTCAAGTGTAACGGTATTAAAAAATGGACTCTTTGTGATGTCATGAACTGTAGCACAAACGCCACCTGTTGCAGTAAGTTTTAATGTATCTAAAAGAGCGTCATATTTAGCTCTAAATTCAGCTATGGGAGTTAATGGAGAAGAACCGCTTACTTCATCACCACCAGCATTTGCCCAACCCATCGCATCCTGAATACCTAACCAATTGGTAAAAAATGTTGCTTTTCTATCTTTAATATGGTTAATATAATCAATAGGACTGCCAATTGTTCCAAAGCTCAAAAATCGTCCATAAGGATTGATAGGTTCTCCAGCCACGCAATTCCACGCAAGTTCGTTGTTGGGTGTTCCACTGTCAAAAAGAATGAAGTTGGTTATGGCGTCAGTAGGATTAAATGCAATTACATTTCTAACATTTAAACCAGCAATAGCCATGTTGTTGTATGGTAAGCTTTTATTAGCCCATGTTAAAAAGGAAGGGTCGTACGTTTTTGCTAAAGGATGATTGTCATTTTTTTCGCAATCAAACACTTTTATAACTTCAATTTTACCGTTAATGTATGCTAAGTGCATATATCCAGAACCTTCACCTTGAACTAAGGGTTGAAGAAAATTAACACCCATTTGTTTTGCAATAATTGCTGGATAAGAATTACTTTGTTGATTAAATTCATTGTGTAACCCACCATCTTGAAAACCTTGCGAAAATGAACTTCCTATGGATATATAGTTAGAAAAATCAGCTCTTCCTGATGAAGGAACATCAAATTCATCAAATTCAGTCTTTGTGCAAGATAAAATAAAAATTAGAAGCGTGAAAAGAATTGAAGTTTTTAAAGTTTTCATTATTCAGTTTTTATATCATTTTTGCTTGATTTGTTTCCTAATTTTATGTTTAATGCTAACCCATAAACATTAACTTTTCTTTTATATGTTGCATCAAAATTTGCTACTAATAACTTATCTCTTCGTTCGGCACTTTGACGAATAAATGAAAAATCTACAGAAAATACATCATTAATTTTATAGCCTAACCCCGCAGTATAAGCGGTTTGAGAAATATCTGGCAATTCAGGACTAACAAAACCATCCTTGATAGGAGAGTCGTCAATATAGATGCCCCCTCTAACACTAAATTTCTCTTTATACGTAAAATCAACTCCAAAACGGTGTGTAACAACATCTTGCCAATCTTTTGTTGTTTTAGATTCTGGAGTATCTGCATTATCAAATTTAAAAGTTAGCGTATCATAAGAAGACCAACCTGTCCAATTAAAATCATAAATAAAAGTAACCGAATAATTTTCTTTGATGTGTTGAACACTTAGTCCAGCAGTGAACACTTGAGGTAACGTAAGTTTTGAAGTGAATCCTGTTTTTGCTGGAAAAGTTCCTTGAAGAGCCTCAGGAATATTTGTAAATTCAGCTTCTCCATTTGTTAAATCAACTGCTAATTCAGAGCGATAACTTATGCCAACATTAAGTTTTGTGCTACTTGCTCCGTGTGCTAATGTTAAAAAATTTGAGAAAATACCTAAATTATAGCCAACAGCATCACCACTTCCTGATAAACTAGCTTTACCTTCAGTTGAATTTGATGAGCTTACTGGAATTGCTTTTTCTGTTGAGAAACTTCCTCTTGCATAAACAAACCCACCACCAATACTTATTTTATCATGTAATTTATAAGAAACTGTTGGCTGAAACATAAATGTTTTTAAACTGATGTTTTGAATAATGTATCTTCCTTGCCAATCATCTTCAAAAGAAGAACTTGAACCAAACTGATTGTTGATTAAAAAACCGAAGTGCAATTTTTCATTGATTTGTCCAGAATAATAAAAGTGAATTGGAGTAGCTCTTTTTGAGGTTTGATTTGTATTAGCAACCTCTGGAGTTTGAACAGAAACATAAGGGTCAACTAAATTAAACCCAAAAGTGAATTGATGTCCGTTGAGGTGCGACATTCCTGCCGGATTATAAAAAACAGTGCTTGCATCAGATGCAATTCCTGTAGCTGCACCACCCATGGCTGCTGCTTTTAATCCTTGTAAGTTTAATTGAAATCCACCAGCAAATGCTGAAAGTGGTAAGAAAAGCGAAGCATAGATAACTAATTTCTTCATTTGATAATGGTGTTAATTGATTAAAAAACAAAATCCTGATTGTGCATCAAGATTTTGTTTAAATAGGTTACATAATTAAATTAAAAAATTATTTATTCACGATAAAGCGTTTTGTAATTTTTTCTTTTTGATACGTTATTTGATAAAAGTAAATACCGCTATTTAGTTTTGAAGCATTTAATTTATATGTATTTAATCCTTGGTTTCCAGATAAATTTTCAGAAATAAGTACTTCTCCCAACACATTAACTATGGATATGTTTACGATAGCATTTGATGGTAAAATATATTCAATAGTAGAAGTTGAACTGAAAGGATTTGGGAAATTTTGTTTAATTCCAAAAGTATTTTTTGAGAAATCTGCTATACCTGTGGTAGAGCTAGTTGTATCAATTATGCGTATGGAATAATAATCGACATCAAAAGGTGAAGTTTGCGTTAAGCCAAAAACAGTTGCGTAAGAAGTCCCACTAACACTGATGGGGTAAACTCCAGTATCTCCAACTGTTGGATTGCCTGTAACGAGCATACAACTTGATGTTCCACCTAAAAATTTGAAAGGAAGTGTGTTTTCATTCATAGAAACAATGGTGAAACCCGCTGGTAATCCTGTAACCGATGTAACCATAACACTATCAATAGGCACGGTTGTACATGGAGGAAAAAGAACAACTACGCAAGTATCAGCAGGAGTAACCGCTGTTATAGTTTCATTGTAAGGACTTCCAACATAAGAAATAGGTAAGTTTGTTGCACTATCTGGATAAACGCCAGGATTTGTAAATTGACCATCTGGCACACAGTTTTGTCCGTAAGAGTTTAAAGCAAATAAAACTGTTAAAGCAAGTAAGATTTTTTTCATAAAATTTAATTTTTAAATAACATAAAATTGATAATTTGGAAAGTAAAAGTAATAAATTATTTGTATTTAAATGAAATAGATGTGATTTTATTTTTATATTTTATAAATTAAAATTTTAGCATATATTTGTATCAAACTTAAAAACTAAAAGTATTGTCATAAATATCAGCGTTCCGAATTACAACAGTTGCCTTGCTTTAATTTCTAAGTATTTATTTATACTGTTTATTGTAAGATTTTCTGGAGAGGTATAAATAGCTTGAATACCATTGTTTTGAAGCTGTTTTAAAATTATTTTTTTCTCATACGCAAATTTTTCGGCTATGGTTTGAAAATAAATTTCTTCGGTAGTGTTGACTGTTTTTGTTGCTATGGTTGTTAGCGCTGTGTTTTCAAAAAAAATAACTACCAACAAATGATTTTTTGCTATGCCTCTCAAGTATTTCATTTGCCGTTGCAAACTGTCAATGGTTTCAAAGTTGGTATAAAGCAAGAGCAAACTTCGTTGGTTAAGTTTATATTTTATGGTGGTGTAAAGTTCCTCAAAATTACTCTCGGCATAACCTGTTTTTTGACTGTAAAGCAAATTCATTATTTTTTGAATGTGCGAAGCTTTGTGTTCTGCCTTTAGCACACTTTTTAGTTTGTTATTAAAAGTTATTAAGCCCGCTTTGTCATATTTTTTTATGATGATATTGGAAATTACTAATGAAGCATTAATCGCATAATCCATCAATGTTAGTCCGTTGAAAGGCATTTTCATAGCTCTTCCCATATCAATAATGCTATATATATTTTGTGCTTTTTCTTCTTGATATTGGTTCACCATCAGTTTATCTTTTCTTGCTGTGGCTTTCCAATTTATGGTTTTAAAATCATCACCAGCAACATATTCATTGATTTTTTCAAACTCCGTATTTCTTCCAATTTTTCTAATTTTTTTAATTCCTGCTTGTGTTAATCGGTTAGAGAAAGCCAACAATTCAAAATGTCGCATCTGAATAAATGAAGGATAAACAGGTACTTTTGCGTGTTCACTAAATTGCATTTTTCTTGAAACAAGTCCAATTTTTGAAGAAACATAGCAATTTATTGCACCAAACTCATATTCACCTCTTTCGGTTGGTCGAAGTGAGTAGGTAATCATTTTTTTTGCTCCACTTTTCAGTGTTAATTCAAACGAAGTGTTTCTGACTTGAAATTGGTAGGGGAGTTCATCAATAATTTCTAAATGAATAGGAAAGGGATAGTTGTTTTTTAATAGTATGGTTATTTCATTTTCATCGCCATTAGAAAGTTTGTCCATGGTTTTTCGTTGGGCTACTAAAGCATTTTTATGTTTAAACAATAGAAAAACATCTATTACTAACAATACAATTAGACCAATAAATAGCAATTGAGCAATAAAAAATAGGATAGAAAAAATAAATCCAAAAACAGATAATGCAACAATTCCAATAATTAGATAGAATAATAAATTGTTTATATAAAGTGATTTAAGGAAGTTCATTAGTCATTAGTCATTAGAGATTCTGTGGGAAAATATTAGTTATTAGAAATTAAATTGCTACATTATTAAAACATTGATACATTGTGCCTATCCATTTATTCGAGAGGCTGAATTATAATGTTCGAGTTCGAGGCTTTCGAAGTTTTAAAAATCAGGAGTTTACTTTTGTAAATGACTGATTTTTAAAACGAGAATAACGATGAAATCGGACATTATAGACAGCCTTTAACTAACGAGGGACTTCAATTGTCTCTATTAACTTTGTAATAATTTCATGAGGCAAAACACCTTCCATTTCTTTTTCAGGAGTGAGAATAATTCGATGTTTCAACACATGAGGAGCAACAAATTTAACATCATCGGGCGTTATAAAATCTCTTCCCTGAATAGCAGCATTTGCTTTAGAACTTTTTAAAATAGCCAAAGAGGCTCGTGGCGATGCTCCAATATATAATGAATTATTATTTCTTGTGCTGGTTACAATTTTAGCAATATAATCAATAATACTTTGGTCTGCATGCACTTCGTTCACATTTTTTCTGTAAGCAAGGAGTTGTTTTGCTGAGAGGATTTTATTGGTTGCAGCAACATCAATTTTATCTTTACGAAGATGAAAATCGGTCAACAATTTTGCTTCTTGTTGTTCGGTGGGATAGCCTACTTCTATCTTAAATAAAAACCGATCGAGTTGGGCTTCGGGCAAACGGTATGTTCCTTCTTGTTCCAACGGATTTTGTGTTGCCAAAACTAAAAAAGGTTCTTGCATCATGTAGGTTGTTCCATCGCTAGTAATTTGGTGTTCTTCCATTACTTCAAACAAAGCTGCTTGTGTTTTTGCAGGCGAACGGTTAATTTCGTCTATCAAAATAATATTGGAAAACAAGGGTCCTTTTTTAAATTCAAAATCGGCAATTTTTTGATTAAAAATGGAAGTACCAATGATGTCGGAAGGCATTAAATCTGGGGTAAATTGTATCCTAGAAAAGTCAACAGAAACAGTTTGAGCCAGTAATTTAGCTGTAAGTGTTTTTGCAACACCCGGAACGCCTTCAATCAATACGTGTCCGTCAGATAAAAGTGCAATAAGCAATAAATCTAACATTTCTTCCTGACCAACAATTGTTTTACTAATTTCTTTTTTAACAGCATGAATTGTATGTTGTAGCTCAGATAAATCAATTCTGGAATTAAATTGATTTACGCTATTTTCTTCTTGTGGTTGAGATGTTTGTTCTTCCATATTATCTGGTTTTTGTTTGATTAAATGTATTAATTAATTTGTTTAAATGTATTAAATCGGCTTCCGAAAAGCTATTGTTTAATTGTTTTATGGCATTAATTTTTTTGATTAAAACTGTTGTTGTTGCAACTGAAACACCCGATTTTAATGCTAAATTTTGTATAAATGTTTCATCAAGTTTTTCGGTTGCTATTAAATAGTTACTTCTAACCATTTCTAAAAAGTAATTTATTTTTTTATGAGCCAGGTTCAGGTGGTTTTTTTCTTGGTAATACATACTCGAAACCACACCAATAAAATCGGTAGTAGAATTGCTGATAGGCTCAATTACAGGGATAATGCGTTGCTTTCGTTTTGCTTTGAAAATGATGTAAAAAAGCAAACTAAAAATGAGTAAAAAATAAGCAAATTTCAAGGCTGGTTCGTTCAAGATAAAGCGAAGCGGAGTGGAGGCATCTTTTCTTCCCACTTTATAATATTCATCCCAAAATGTGGGTTGGTTAGGCAAATTACTCAGGGCATAAATAGGGTAGGAGTAATTTAGCGTATCGGTTAAAAAATAGTTGCTAAATGCATTTGGTAAGGTGTTTATGAAAATAGTTCCTTTGCCCATATTTATTTTAATGAAATTGATGTTTTCGCCTTCATTTTTTTTTGTAATTAAATTGTTACTTGTGATAGTTTGATAGGATTTTCCTAAAACAATTGCATTTGCAGTATCAAAATTGGTGAAATAATAGTTGTAAAATTTCTTATTAAAAATATAGTCGTTAGGTTGTTTTAAATTTGGATTTTCAAAATTTATGTAAGCTACTTGCTCGGCATCATTAGAAGTAACATTAAAGAAATAATAGCCTTCAGTATTAATTTTTAATGAATCAGCAAAAGGTCCTTCAAATATTCTTGCTGCGACAAATAAATTATTTCCTTCATGCACATAATTAAAAATTGTTTCCGTATCGTATTCATCAGGTGCAAAAGTGTTATTTATAATAATATAATTGGTGTTGGTTTGATAGTTAATGGTATTATAAATAGGAATTTTAGTTTCTTTAATTTCCTGGTTTGGAAATAAATCAGAGAGTAAATCATTTAAAATATAAGTTCCAAAAGGAATTTTACTTGAGTTGGAATAATTTTCTGTCCAATTGATTGGTTTTGGAGTATTGTATTGCAGAAGAACAGCTAACACAAAGAGCAACCCTAAAATGATATAATATGTTGTGTTTTTTTTCAACAATTCAATTTTTAAGTTTAGTACTTAATTCAATAAACTTTTTTATTTCAACATTAAATTGAGTAGAGTTTAGCTCAAAATCTCCATACCAAAGGTATTCGAACACTTTTGTAACTTTGTTAAATGGAAACTCATATTCAGAATTTGCTAATTCATTTGCATAATCGAGGTTCGTTTTATCAATTTCCCAACGAATTAAATCAGCATCAGTAAGTTGCTTTAACACTTTTAAATACGATAAGCGTATCGCTTCTTTGTAGTTTTTTTCGTTTATCGCTTTTTCAATAAGCACGTCAAAATTCATTTCATGAATGTTTTCATCAGCAGCAATAAAATGGGGAACATTGGATGCTTTTTTATTGATAAAAACGCCCCTAATTTCACTTTTAAAAATCCATAAAATAGCTAAAAATATAAGCACAACAATCAATATCCATTTAAAATAATCCCAAAAAATAGAAAATTCGTTTGAGTTAAAGAGTTTGGCTATTTGCTCCCAAAACCATCTTTTAAAACTTTCCCATGGGGTTTCGGGTGGAGGAGGAATTCTGTCATAAATAAAATCGCTATCACTTCTGAAATTTTCTATTTTAGTTGTATCTATTGTTTTTAATTCAACAATTGAAGTATCGCTTGTTAAGGGTTTAGAAGCAAATAAGTTGGAGAAAGAACAACAGAAAACCAATAGAAATTGAATAGCAATTCTTGTGATGAAGTTAATGGATGTAGATTGAAATATACTCAAAGGATTAAATTGTAATATCATCATTATTCTCATTGTGTTGACCAATCTGATTGATTCTATCTAATAAACCATCACCATTCTCTTTTTCATTGATACTAAAATAATGAAAACCAATAATAATAAAAAGCAATGCGTTTACTAAACTGCCTCCAAAAGTAGATACAATATTAACAACCGTAAGAAGTAACGAACTCACACTTGAAGCATCATTTACGCTATGCATTGCAGCCATTCCGCCAACAATGGCAGCTGGAATAGTCAAAACAAGAGCTAATACAATTATGATAAGGTAAGAAATAAAAATAATTACCCAAGTGCCTCCAAAATTTGCTTTTGTTAGGTTATATGCTTTTGAAAATGCAGCTACATTTCCTATACGTTCACGAATTCGGATAGGATAAATAGCAGAAATTAAAAAAACCAATGGAGGGCCTAATAAGAAAAAAGTAACTAAAAATATAATGAAAAGCAGAGCTACACCAACAGCACCTAATAATGAAAGTAGAAGCGAAATTAATGCAAAAGCAAAACCGAATAAAATAAGAACACCAATTAAGAAGAAAAAAGTGGAGACAATTAATCCTAAATCAGCAACAAAGGCATTCCAAACATCATTGATTGTGAAGTTATTCAACCCCTTTTTTTCATACAAAATGATGTATTCATAAGCAATTCCCACAAGCATAATGTTAGCTACAATGGAAAAAATGATAATTAAAAAATAAATTGGTGAAAATACTTCAGAAGGAAATCTATTTCCTGCCATAATACTATTTATATCAAACATATTTTGAAGGTAAATACCCGATAAAATTGCGTTTATAAGCAATATGGGTCCAACTAAAAATAATATGGTTTTAAAAAAACCTTTAAAATTTTGTTTGATAAAAGCAAAAGAAATAGTTAATGTTTCGCTAAAATCTCTTGATTTGTTGAATTCTATTTGTTCTGGATGCATAATTTTAATTTTTAATAGTTTTTGGATAAATAATAAAGTACCAAATTACAAAAGTGAAAGAGCTTAAAATAATAGTTAAACTTAAATAAATAGGCATTTCAGTATGTCGGGTTACAAAGCCTTCCAAAAAACCAGCAACAATAAAAATGGGTACAATTCCAATAATTACTTTCAATCCATTTTTAGCTCCCATAATGAAAGATTCTCCTCTGGAAAAAGTTTTTGGAAACAAAATGCTGTTACCCAAAATAATTCCAGCTCCACCAGCAATAATAATTGCAGAAATTTCTAATGTTCCATGTATCCAAATAGTTAGAAATGACTCTAAAAACAACCCTTTTGCTAAAAAAAAGTATTGAAAAGAACCTAACATCACACCATTGGAAAATAGTAAAAAACCTGTTCCTATTGAAAAAAATAGTCCAAAAATAAATGCCATAAATGAAACACGTACATTGTTAATGGTAATTCCCAAAAACATATCAACCTCCTTGCTGCTTTTATAAACCGCCATAGGATCATTGTTTTCTATATTTTCTAAAGTCATATTTACATACGTATCCCCTAAAATTAAACGAACAAAACTATCGTCATGTTTAGCCGAAAACCAACCAATTAGACAAGAAATAAAAAAAATAACGAACGATATAAATAATTGTTTATGGTGTTTTTTAACTACTAAGGGTAATTCTGTTTTCCAAAAAGAGAGCATTCGTTTGTTACTTTCTTTTTTATTTTGATAAATTGAATGATGCACTTTTGATGCTAAACTATTCAAATAAAGGGTTGTTTTGGAGTTTGGATAATGTGTTTTTGAATAAGATAAATCATTGGTAATTTCTATGAATAAATTAGCGGCATCATCAGCATTTTGTTTTTTCTTTTGGAAAAGCTGTTGTTCAAATCTTTCCCATTTTTCGGCATTTTGCTTTAAAAAAATAACTTCTTTCAATGTTAATTTTAAATTAATTGAATGGTAAATGTAATAATTTTTTATTTTCTAATGTGTTTTCATAAAAGTCAATCCTTTGTTCAAACAAGTTTCCTCTTGAGTAAATCTGTAACAAAAAAGTAAAAAAGATAACGAAGTAGCAACTATAATTGTAAACGAAATTTGGTTACTTCAGTCGCTAAATTACTTGTCTAAAGGCAATAAAAAACAAAAAATGCCACTGATTACACACCACGAAGTAGCATCAACACATCTTGAAAAAATAGATAAACTGTTGATAAATTTTCACAGATTACATACACAGATTTGATTTTTCTTTGAAAAATCTGTGTGAATCTGCGTAATCAGTGGCAAAGAGAAAAAAAATAAGCGACTGAGTAGTAACGAAATTTGTAAGTATAAAAAAAATAAATTAATTTTATTCTCTCAATTTTGTTTATGTCAAATAAATTAATAAGATTTGTACTATTAAAATAAGTTTAACTAAAAAAATAATGAAGATGGGAGAAAACGAAAACCAAGAAAACAGAAGAGATGAAGTATTTTCTAAAGTAGTAAGAGCTGGGAAAAGAACTTATTTTTTCGATGTAAAGGCAACAAAAGCAGATGATTATTACTTAACAATCACTGAAAGTAAAAGAAAATTTACTGATGATAATCAAAAATTTACTTACGAAAAGCATAAATTATTTCTTTACAAAGAAGATTTAGAAAAATTTTCGGAAGGATTATCTGAGGCTGTAGAAAAAATTAAAGCATTGAAACTAGAACAAGGCGAAGAGGTAATTGAAAAAGTATCTTCTTCTTTCACTGATGTAAATTTTGATGATTTAGGCTCAACACCTTCTTCTAAAGCATAATTAGAGTTTGTCCATAATGTTCGATTTATTCAACATTTTTATTGTTTTATAAAGGTTTTCATGAGTTCGCTTCGCTTAGTTCTGAACCAAACTCTCGACTAAATGGACAGACACTAATTATCTTCAACATAAAACAAATAAAAAAAGCAATTCAAATTTGAATTGCTTTTTTTATGAGATGATTTTTAATAACTTCTATTCAAAAACAGCATTGTTTTCGTCAAATAATCTCAATATTATTCTAAAGCCGGTATATTGATGTTTATTCTCGTTGAAACTCACAAAACCCTCTACATCAAACATAAAAAATAGTTTTGTCAACCCATAACCAATTTCATAATAATTATCAATTTGTTCATTTCGCAAATAGCTAAACCGAATACGTTCACTCCAATTCGTTAGATTAAATAGTGGAAGTCGTTTTAACAACAAAAAATTATCTTCAATTTCAAGATGTGCTTCTGCGAAATAGTCGGAGCTGTTGTGTTGGTATAAATCTAATAACCTAAAAGAATTTCTATTTGCATTTCCAGAAACATAGAATGGAGTAGTGTTAAAACTTTTATAATCAGCAAATTTGAGTTGATTTGAGTTGATAAATGTTCCTGTTCCAATATAATAACTTACCTTATCAATTAGTTTTATTTTTTTGGATTGCTCCATCGAAAATTCTACCAAACCAAAATCCGTACTACTATTAAAAACACCCTTAACTCCCTGTGTGTAAGAAGCGGTAAATGTAGTATAATTGGAATACAACATACGTTTTTGGTTTTTGTAAAAGCGATAAAAATACGTTGGCGTATAACTTAAACTTGCCGAAAAAAGAGCAGAATTGTGGTTGTTGAAAATAGAAGAATCTGTTGTAGGTATTGGAATGTTAGGTGTATATTCTTTTTTTTCTGGATTCCAAATATTAAAATCGGAACGATTGCTTAAAGCTATTCTTTTTGCATATTCAACAGAAGTTGTGAATGTTAATCCATTGGCAATATCAATTTGATGTCCGATGTCTAAAAATTGTTTTTGGTATATTTTCTTGATATTCTCACCTAAAAATAAAGTGGAAATACTATTAAAAAAATTATTCATCGGTTTTTCAGCATTGAAATCTGTGTTTTGCTTTCCTGTGTTGATATAAAAACCTGCTCTTTTTTTAGCATTGTATTGGGTTTTAAACATAAAATTTCCCATTACATCTTCTCGTGCAAAGGAATATTGAAGTGCAGGAGCAATTTCAAAATAACTGCCATCGTCATATTTTCTATGATAGGAAAACAAGCGTTTTTTTAAAACAAAACCATCAACAGTATTAAAGTTTAGGCTTAGCCATGATAATGCTCCAGGAATACGAAGGGTTACATCTTTATTTTTTGTTTTAATTTTACCATTAAAAAAGAGTGCATTACCAATAATAGAGCGTTTTTTATTAATAATGGTATCGTTGTTTTCTATCCGATTTAAGGAATCATTAACAGCATAAATTTCTTTTTCTTTTTCAGAAAGCGGAACGGCTCTCAAACTATCCCAGGTAGAATTTGTTTTGGTAAAAGCACTGTCAATATAAGCTACGTTTCTATCTCTACTAAGATCTAAATTTTGTTTTTCATTATTTTTTTTATTTTCAGCTTCGTTTTCTTTTTCAATTAGTTGAACCAATTTTAAAGCATCACCTTTTGATAGCTTGTCTTTCTCCATCAAATTGTTAATTTTTTGTTGTGTTTTAGATAGCTTTTCTTTTTCGGCTTCACTCAACTTTGTTTTTTCAAAATTTTCATCGCCAGTTAAAGGAAGTTCTACTAAATTGTCTATTTTAGCATCAACAACATTGTCGTTTTTTGTTGAAAGGTTGCTGATAGAAGCTAAGTATTTATAATTTCCTTCAAACCCCATTAATTTTGCTTCCACATTAATTTCATGATTGATGGGAAACCAGGTGTTTTTCTTAATTTCAGAATAGAATTGTTTATAAGAAACATCAACCAAATTTTGTTTAAATTTAACATCAACACTATGAATACTCCATAATCCATCAACAATATAAATTTCGCCCGACATTAAATCTTGCCCTTTTCTTTTCGGAATTATTTTTATTTTTTTAATGGTATGATTGCCTTCCTGATAAGAATCTAATAATTCAAATTTATAAACCTGAAAAGCATTTTTACCAAGCGGAGAAACAATTTCATTTCCACCTAAGCGATAAAAATTCAAATTAATGTAATTTGAGCCAGTTTTTGCCGTGTCATTTTTAGAATTTCGAGCTGAAATAATTTTTTCTTTTGTTGTATTTGGATATTCATAGTTGATTAGTTTCACTACGTTGTTCCCTATTTTCATTCTTTTTCTTACGAAATGGAGCGTAGCGAAATGAAGTAAGAAAAAGAATGAAACCTTGTTTATATTTGTTAATCTAAAAAACAAAAATATGC
>JAHYJH010000223.1 GCA_019429185.1 Vicingaceae bacterium | reverse complement strand
GGTGGATAGTTTGGAAAAACAAATAGCTGATTTTATCTGTTACTACAACAATATCTTAAGCAAGCCTATTAATTGGGCTTTTAACACTGTTAAATACCGACAGAAACTTGCAAGTTAATGCACTAGCAATAAATCGTAAAATACCATTAGGGGAACAGTCCCCATATCCAACTGTAAAAAAAGTAATAGCACTATAATAAGATGTAGTGAGTATATAAGAAGTAAAATCAGAAGATTTATCAATGCAACCAATTGAAGTATCAGCAATAAAAGGTAATAGAGTATGTAGTATTGTAAATATAGAAAGGATTACTAATAAACTAATAAATACTCTTATAGGAGATGTAGCATAAAGCCCCATCATATCAAATATTATTCGTTTAAAATAATAGAACAGATAGCCAAAGATTTTTGATGTAAATTTGCTATTAGAATAGGTTGAGAGTTCTGATTTTTCTTCATTTCTTTTAAACTCCACATAAGCATAATCTTCATCATTATATTTTCCAACTTTATGAAAGTTTTGCTTTAAAAGATTAAATTGTTCTGCTTTTGAAAAATGAGTTGTATCTACTTGATTATAAATCAATTTTTTTAATTTGTTCTTATTCCAATCCAGATAAATTTGCCCAATCAAACGCATTCCGCTAAAATTGATGCTATGAAGGTCAACTTTTATTTCACTTGATGGTGTTAAATCTATAATATCACGAACAACAGTATCTTGTAAATCAATCACATAACACTTATCAACTCTAAAATCGAAGTAATGATTAAGTTGACAAGACTTCAATGAAAGAGAATTAAATGTTGACTTATTAAAAGATACATTTCCTTCTCCGAATATTGCTTTTTCGAAATTTATTTCAGCTTTTGAAAAAGCCATTTGATTAAAATTAATATGCCCATTTCCAAAAAAAGTATTTTTAAATAATAATCTTCCACTAATTATTTCCGATCCCTCAAAAGAAATTTCTCCGTTCCCAAAAATTGCCCTATTAAAAATAATTTTACCCTCCCCAAATTCAACAGTCCTAAAATCAACACGTCCATTGCCAAATTCAGTTCTTTCAAAGGAGATGTCTCCTTTTCCAAAAATGGCAAAATGAAAATCAATTTTTCCTCCTCCAAATAGAGCCGATTTAAAAGTTACTTTTCCATCTCCAAAATTGCTATTAATAAAAAAAATATCCCCATAACCAAAAATTGTATTGGAAAATAATACATCACCATTTCCAAAATCTGCGTATTGGAAATCTTTCACTCCATCACCAAAAAAAACATCACTAAAATTCACTCCTCCATCACCAAAATGAGCCTTATTAAAAATTATATTTCCTTGTTTAAAAACACAAGATTTAAAATTTATATTGCCATCCTCAAAAACTGAAGATGCAAAATTTGCATCTCCATGAATAAATACTGCATTTTCAAAACTAACATGACTTGTTTGAAAGTGGATGTATGAAAAATCAGTTGATTCAACGGCATTAAATATAGTTTCTTTTGCCATAAATGATTTCACTACAACTAAAGACGTTGAGGCTATGGTATGTTTTTTTCGATAATTATGCATCGAAAAATCTTCAATATAACAATAATTCAAATTAATATCTTCTCCTCGGTGAAGTTGCTCATAAATGGTAGTTGAATCAATGTAACCAAGTTCCTTATATAAAATTTCTTTTTTATTTATATCAAAAAATGAAATCACTGCTGTGTTCGAAAATTTATTTCCTTCGGGAGTAATAAATTCAGTGGGACGAATTTTAACTTTATAGGTTACAAAATCAGCAAGCATAAATTTAAAAATAGAGTATTAGCAAAAAAACAACGTAAAGGTATAATTTTTTAATAAAATTTTTAAGGGGACTTCTATTAATTAAATTACCGTTAATAACAACTTTCAAAATGTTAATAACAATTTGACAATCAGGATAATATATTAAATTGCAATATGTATTTTTGTCAAAAAAATAAAGATGAAAAC
>JAHYJH010000093.1 GCA_019429185.1 Vicingaceae bacterium | reverse complement strand
GTGGATAGTTTGGAAAAACAAATAGCTGATTTTATCTGTTACTACAACAATATCTTAAGCAAGCCTATTAATTGGGCTTTTAACACTGTTAAATACCGACAGAAACTTGCAAGTTAATGCACTAGGTATAACCAGTTGCAAAAAAGACGATAAAGAATTTGTTATTACAGGGCAAATCATAAAAGATTGCTCGGGAGAGCCTTTAGCCAATTTTAACATTGAAGGTTGGTTAGATTGTGACGACCCCTTTTCTAAATGTGTGGAGGTTTTTGCTGCAACTACCGATGCCAATGGTAATTTTTAAAGAAATTTATCACACATTTACAAATAACACATTTTCTTTTCTCAGTTTTTAATAGTAATTTTGAAAAGAATTAAATATAAAAATTAAACATATAAATACATACACATGAAAACACTAAAAACAATTGTAATACTAACTTTTTGTACACTATTATCTTCAAACGCATTATTCGCACAGGAATTACCCCAACCTAGTCCTAGTGCTGAAGTAAAACAACGCATAGGATTAACCGATGTTACCATTAATTATTCTAGACCTAGCGTTAAAGGACGAGAAATTTTTGGAAAATTAGTTCCTTTCGGAGAAATATGGAGAACAGGTGCCAACGCAAACACATTAATCACATTTTCTGACGATGTGAAAATTAATGGAACGGCTGTGAAAGCAGGAACATACTCATTTTTTACTATACCCGGAAAAACAGAATGGAAAGTAATTATAAATTCATTAACTGATGGTTGGGGAGATGGAAAATATGACGAAAAAAACAATGTATTTACAGCCATTGTTAAACCTGGTAAAGGAATTTTTCAAGAATCCATGCGATTTACTTTTGAAAAGCTACAACCAACTCACGGAAGCTTAGTTTTAGCTTGGGCTGAAGTTTACATTGAACTAAAAATTGATGTAGATGTGGATAAAAAAGCCTTGCAAAACATAGAAAAAGCAATGGCTGAGGCAACAGATAAAAATAAAGCTGGTGTTTATAGAAATGCTGCTAAGTATTACTTAGATAATAAATTAGATTTAGAAAAAGCACTGACATGGATAAACGAATCTATTGCTGCACAAGAATACTGGTACACCTATTGGGTGAAAGGCGATATTCAACATACCAAAGGCGATAATACTGGTGCAATTGCTAGTGCAAAAAAAGCAATTGAATTAGGGGAAGCTGGAGCTAAAGAAAGTGGAAAACCTTTTGGTTACAAAGAAAAAATTGAAGCATCCATAACTACTTACAAGTAAGTTTATTAATAATATTTCACAAAAAAGCCGTTTCACAACTGAAGCGGTTTTTTTTATTTAACACTTTTAGCTGCAATAAATTCTTTTAGATAAGTATATTTGCAAAAAATAAATAATTCCATGAAAAGAACTTTAATCACAGCCCTAATAGCACTATCTATTATTGCTTGTACTAATGAAAAAGAAAGCGAAATCTCTACAGATTTAATTAACAATCCGAGTACTGCTTCAGCAAGCAATACAGAAATAGACAAAGATAATTTACCTTTTTTTGAATTTGAAGAAGACGTAAAAGATTTTGGTCAAATAACTCAAGGAGAAAGCGTTAGAACCGTTTTTAAATTTAGAAATGTAGGGAAATCAAACCTTCTTATTTCATCAGCTCAAGGGAGTTGTGGTTGCACCGTACCAACTTGGCCAAAAGAACCCATCAAACCAGGTGAATATGGCAACATTGAAGTAGTTTTTAATTCAGAAGGAAAATCTGGGCTACAAAATAAAACCATCACATTGGTTGCGAATACAATTCCAAATACAAAAGTAATTGCCCTGAAAGGCGAAATAGTAGCACCAAAATCAAATTAATTCAACTTTTTTTAATTTATAACTTATAATTTTTATGTACAATATTACTTCAATCTTATTAATGGCATCTCCCGAAGGTGGAGAAGGCGGAGGATTACAAACAATATTAATGTTTGGTTTAATCTTTTTAGTTTTTTACTTCTTTATGATACGTCCACAAGTTAAAAAACAAAAAGAACAAAAAAAGTTTAGAGAATCGCTTGAAAAAGGCTCTAAAATAGTTACCATTGGTGGTATTCACGGAAAAATTGCAGAAGTGAAAGACGATATTGTTATCATTGAAATTGAAGGTGGCAATCGGTTGAAAATTGAAAAAGCTGCTATAGCTAAAGAATTTGCTGCTGACGAAATAGAGAAGAAATAGTAACCATTTACGATTTTTGATTTACGATTTTTGATTTACGAATTACGAAATAGCGTCTATCTTTTTAGTCGAGAGGCTGAACTTTAAAGTTCAAATTCGAGGCATTCGAAGTTTTGAAAATCAGGAGTTTACTTTCGTAGATGACTGATTTAAAAAACGAGAATAACGAAGAACCGAGCAAAGCGAGCTCATGAACCGAACAAAGTGAGCTCACGAATACCTATAATAAAAATAAACAACAATGAGTAAAACCTTAGAAAAACAATAAATATACTGAATAAGTTGGACTTTAAAGACAGCCTCTAAATATGCTAACTATTGGATTAACAGGTGGAATAGGAAGCGGAAAATCTACCGTTGCCCAAATATTTGAAACACTCGGAATTCCTGTATTTAATTCTGATATTGAAGCAAAAAAACTGCTTTTGTTTAATGATGAAGTAAAAAAATTAGTGAAAGCTAAGTTTGAAAGTGCTTTTGAAAACAATCAACTCAACAAAACAAAATTGGCTCAACTCGTTTTTAATGACAAAACAGCCTTAAATCAACTCAATCAAATCATACATCCAGCAGTTAAAAAAATCTTTTTGCACTGGGTTGAAGCAAACAAAACAGCACCTTTTGTGATTAAAGAAGCAGCCATTTTAATCGAAACAGAACTACATAAAGAGTTAGATAAATTAATTTTGGTAACTGCACCTACTTCGCTAAGAATTCAACGGGTGATTGCTAGAGATGGAATTACTGAACAAGAAGTTTTTGAACGAATAAACAACCAACTTTCTGACGAAAAAAAAATTCCTTTCGCTGATTTTGTTATTCAAAATGATGATGAAACACTTGTTATTCCTCAAGTGATGAAAATTTATGATAGTCTAATGATTACTTCCATCTAAATGAATTTTCTGTTGTTAAGGCAACCAAAATAAGAAAACAAAGTCTTTTTGTTATTCTTTAATAAAATTCAAAAATATAAAAACTAAAAATGAAAAAAATTATTGTATTACTAGTAATTAGCGTATCAACACTTTATCTTAACGCTCAAATCAGCATCGATTCTTCAAGCATTGTAACCACTTGTTTGGATTGCGATAGCATCGGTTCAATTCCATTACCTAATCCTTTTGGCAGTTTATATATAGCTGTTTCTGGAGGGGTTGCTCCTTACAATTTTTCGTTGACAGGTGTTCATCCTGCAAATGTTACCCCCGTAACAAATACGTCTTTAACAGGAATTTCAACATTCAATCAACTGTGTCAGGACACCTTTCAATTAAGAATTTCAAATTCAAGTGGCGATACCATTTATTATAATTTTTCTACCATTCCACCAACACCACCTACTTTTAGTATAGATTCTGTTACTGTAAAAGCCGATTCGACCAACAATCCAGATTCTGGTTTTTTAGAATTGTTTGTAACAACCAACGCTGATTCTGTATTTTATAAAATTAAAGAACAATACAATTCATTTGCATTAGGAACTTTAGGAGGTTGGCAAGATTCTACTATTTTTGATTCGCTACCAGGAGGATATAGCTACCGAGTATTTGTAGATATTTATCCTAAAGTTAATGGTTGTGGCGGATTAGACACCGGAACAAGCGTGTTTTTAATTTATATTCCATTGGCTTGTGAAAATGATGGTTTTGCCTCAATAGCAGCTCCTTCTGATGTTTGTATTGGCGATGTTGTTACCATGTTTGGAATGGCTAACCCAGGAAGTGGTGTTGGCAATGTTATTGCGACAGAATTTTGGGATTTCGGAGATGGAAACTCTTATACTGGACCTTCTCCAGTAACGTACACTTACTATCAGCCCGGTTCATATATGATAGCATATATTGTAACCACATCGCATGGCTGTACCTTTTTTGGATTTTCTCCAATAACTGTGCATGACCAACCTTTATCTTTTTTCACACAAAGTAACAATGGAACTGGCTTATTCAACTTTTCAGACCAAAGTAATTCTATCGGAATAATAACAAATTGGTTATGGGATTTCGGTGATGGAAACACTTCTACTATGCAAAATCCAACACATCAATATACTGCAACAGGAAGTTACTATGTTTGTTTAACGGTTGCAAACAATGGTGGATGTAATGATACCTATTGTGATTCTGTTTATTATAATGCTACTGTTGGAATTACAGAACAAAACTCAACTGCTCTTTTAATTTATCCTAATCCGGTAGCTGATTTTATGCTGATAGAAAATGGAAACACTCCTATTGATGAAGTAATTATTTATGACATAACAGGTAAAACCATAAAAACAATTTTACCAAAAACCAATAAATTAAATGTTAGTGAGTTGTCTCGTGGTATTTATTTGATTAGTGTTCGAACAAACAAACAAATTACTACTAAAAAGTTTATTAAGAATTAACCTCACATTTTAAAAACTGATGAAAAAGCCAATCGTATTTTCGATTGGCTTTTTTCAATCATACAACACCACAAATTCTTTGTCTAATGGATTAAGGTGTGTGAACAACTCATCTATAAATTGCTCACCATAAAAAAGCAACAGCATACTCAAATTGTCTTGTCGTTCTTGTAAGCCACCATTCGGAAAGAGTTTTTCTTTAATGCTTTTTATTTGGTTTACAGCAACTTCTTCTTTTTGTTTTTCGGCTTTCACCAATCGGGTTGCAATGTTTTCTATTGATTTTAAACTTTTTTGCAATTCGGCTTTTACCATTGCTTCGAGCGAAGCATCAATTTGTGCCGCTTTTAAGCCTATGTTTGAGAATTCGGTTGTGATTCGTTTTTCTTCTTCATTCAAATCTAACGAAACAGTGGCGTTTTCTTTTAAATACGTTTTAATTAATTCTTCGGTTTCCAAAAATAACTGTTGCGTTGATAAATTGAGTTTACTTATTTTCTTAGCACTTCCTCCATCAACAAGCAACACCGAATTTCTTAGTACCAACATCGGAAAAAATACATTATTAGCATCAAACATTGCTTTGAGTTGAAACCAATAAGCCAATTCGCCTCCACCACCAATATAAGCCAAGTTAGGCAAAATCACTTCTTGGTAAAGTGGTCGCATTACTACATTCGGACTAAATTTTTCGGGATATTTTTTTAATTCCGTAAGGATTTGTTCCTTAGTAAAACTTAAATTGGTGTTCAATACCTTGTATTGTTCATCTTCAACAACAATGCGTTCTCGTAGGTTGTTGTCAAGATAAAACAAATTAATTTCTCGTGGTGTAACCTGACTTTTATACCCTAAATCGGTTAATTGCTGAGTAGTTTGTTCAATAAATTGATAATTCTTTTGCTCTACTAATTCTTGCTCAAAATAAGGAATCATGCTTCGTTTTAATGCTGCATCATCGCCATCAATAATTACCAAACCGTATTCGCCAAACAAATGGTTGACCAAGGCTTTTGTCGCTTGTGTAAAATTATTCTCAATGGTATAAAACTGTTTAAATAGTGCCACAATTTTATCACCACCGTTTCTATCGCTAAGCAAGTCCTCTAATTGTTGAGCTACTTGTGGAGCATTAGTTAAACTTAATCTACCAACTGCCCCATCTTCTCCTGCTTCTTTTTGTATGAATAACCTTTCATTAAACAAGTTAAAATGATTGACTTCCTCAAAATCATGATCTTCTGTTGCCATCCAATAGACAGGAACAAAATCGTTTTCGGGATAAGTAGCTTTAAGCATTTTAGCTAAATTTATTGCCGAAATAATTTTATAAATAAAATATAACGGACCAGTAAATAAATTGAGTTGATGTCCGGTAGTTATCGTAAAACAATTCTCATTTTTTATTAGTTGAATATTTGTTTTAGTAAAATCTGATGTTGCTATGTTTTTATATTGATTTTCTAATGCTTGAACAAGTGTATTTCTGTCAATTTTAGTTTCTTTTCGCTGCTGAATTAATGTTTTGAAAGCAGCTAAATTAAAAGGTTGATTGATAAATGGAGCTAGTTTTTCGTTTTCAGCTAAATAATCGGTCATTAATTTAGAAAAATAACCTGTTTGTTGATATGGAATTTTGATATTGTTCATTTAATATGAATGCTACTTATTATTTTATTATAAAATTCAGAATCAGAATTTGAATCTAATATTTCAAATACTGCATCATGTTTGACCAAATATACTTTCCTATAAATTAACTCTTTACTTTCATTGTTAATAAAATTTACTCTTAACGAATTTTGATTATCTACAAAAACAGAATCCTCTATTATTTCTATCTCAAAATCAAATTTAGTTTTTTCATATCGAATCAAAGAGTCTATTTTATTCGATTTTGTTTCACTAAAAAAGATACCTAACTTTTGAGTATTATCGTGAGAACTAAATTTGTTTTCTATATAAAAATCATCACCATCTCTGTATACACTATTATCAGAAGGGTAATCAAAAGAAACAACTGAACCACTTTCTAAAGTATCCAAATAGTTTTTCCAATAATTAACTTTTTCTAGTTCGCCACTAAAAAAAGATTGTGAATTATTCTCTTTACAACTCAAGAAAGTCAAAATAATTAATATGATTGTTAAATTTTTCATTATTTTCTAGCTAATACAAAAACCCAAAAAGCCATAATGGAATCTTGTTATTCACTAATAGTTCGATATTAGTATATTACGCTTCTTTATTACTTTTTGCAATATAGATATTACAATTATATACAAATTATGTCATTTACAGATTGCAAAAAATTAAATTACTTCCCCATACAAATCAAAATCACCAGCTGAAGTAATTTTAACATGGGCAAAATCTCCAATTCTAACAAAATAAGCTGACGCATCCACCAACACTTCATTATCAACTTCGGGAGAATCAAATTCAGTTCTCCCGACAAAATAACCACCTTCCTTTCTATCAAACAAAACCTTATACGTTTTTCCTACTTTTTGTTCGTTGAGCGACAATGAAATGCTTTGTTGTACTTCCATTACTTCTTCTGCCCTACGTTCTTTTTCTTCTTCCGAAACATTGTCATCCAATAGAAAAGCATATGTATCTTCTTCATGCGAATAGGTAAAAACGCCCAATCGTTCAAATTGCATTTCTTGTATCCAAGCCTTCATTTCTTCAATGTCATCTTTTGTCTCGCCTGGAAAGCCAACAATAAAAGTAGTTCTAATGGCTATATTTGGAATAATTGCTCTTATTTCTTTAATTAATTGTGTTGTTTTTTCTCTTGTTGTTCCTCTTCGCATGGCTTTCAACATATTGTCAGAAGCGTGTTGCAACGGAATATCCAAATAGTTGCAAATTTTGGGTTGGTTTTTCATCGTTTCAATTACTTCCATCGGAAAACCTGTTGGATAAGCATAATGCAAACGTATCCATTCAATGCCCTCTACTTCGCACAACGCATCTAAAAGTGGAGATAATTTGCGTTCTTTATAAATATCCAACCCATAAAAAGTAAGTTCCTGAGCAATTAAAATCAATTCTTTAACGCCTTGTTTTGCTAAACTTTTTGCTTGTTTCACTAATTCTTCAATAGGCACAGAAATATGGTTGCCTCGCATCAACGGAATAGCACAAAAAGCACAAGGTCTGTCGCAGCCTTCAGATATTTTTAAATAAGCGTAGTGACTTGGAGTGGTTATTATTCGCTCACCAATCAATTCGTGTTTATAATCTGCTTTAAGTGTTTTTAATAATTTTGGCAATTCTCTTGTTCCAAAATAAGCATCCACTTCTGTAATTTCTTTTTGCAAACTATCTTTATATCTTTCTGACAAACATCCCGTTACATAAAGTTTATCAACTAATCCTTCTTTTTTCGCTTCTGCATAACGTAAAATGGTGTCAATAGATTCTTGCTTGGCATTATCAATAAAACCACACGTATTAATGATAACAATTTCAGAATCATCGGTTTGTGCTTCATGTTCAACTTCAAAACCATTGGCTTTTAATTGAGCCATAGTGATTTCTGAATCGAATAAATTTTTTGAGCAACCTAATGTAATTACGTTTACTTTGTTTTTTTTGAGTGTTTTTGTTTTCAAAGATGTAGTGTTCGGTTTGGATTAAATAGATTGTAAAAAAGAAATTACTGCTTTCCAATAAGCCTGATGTTCAGGGAATTTTTCCCACAGTGCCCGAGAGCCATGTTGTCCATCTGTTTCTGGTAAAAAATACTGCTTATTTTTGGCTGGAATTATTTCAAAAATAGACCACCAGTTTGGTTTTTCATTTTTAGCTGAAGTAATAAAAACGGGAACTTTAATATTTTTTGCACGTTGAGTAACATAATCAGAAGGTTTTCCTAAATTTTCAAAATACTCACCGGGAGCAAAGGATAAAACAGCATCAATGTCGTTTCTATCTCCAGCAATTTTTAAAACCAATGCAGAAGAATATGAACTTCCCCAAATAATTATTTTTTTTGCTTTAGGGTATTGCTTTTTTACATACTCTATAGCAGAGTTAATATCAACCTCTGCATCAATATACGTTGTTCCTAATTTTTGCTTTTCGGCACGTTGGTGTGTTTCATTTATAACATTATTTATCTTACCTCCTGATCGTTGGTCAACAGCCATACAATTAAAACCTAATTTATTTAATTTGGGAGCAATTTCCAGATACTCTCCTCTGCTCCAACCTGCCTGATGAAACAAAATGATGAATGAATTCTCTGTAGGATTAGACACATAAAGGTCTGCGGTAATTTCAACGGAATCTGGTGCTAAAAAAGTTATTTTTTGCTGAGCAATAACTAAAAATGTTGTTGATATAAAAAACAAAATTAATACTGCTTTTTTCATACAATTTAGGGTTTAAAATTAGCCCCAAAGTTAAGGGATTATATTTGTTTTATTGGATTTGAAATGAAATTTGTGTTTATAGCAAATTCAAGTATCAAATGCAACAATTACCATTTTTCTTAACTAAAAAAATAAGTAGTTTTGACTTTTAAAAATTACACTATGAATTTTATAGAAGAACTACGTTGGAGAGGCATGATACACGACATGATGCCTGGAACTGAAGAACAATTTGCCAAAGAAAAAACGGCTGCTTACATCGGTTTTGACCCTACTTCCGATTCGTTGGGTGTGGGCAACTTAGTGCAAGTGATGATTTTGCTTCATTTGCAACATGCAGGACATAAACCTTTTGCGTTGGTTGGAGGTGCAACAGGTATGGTGGGCGATCCATCAGGAAAATCGGACGAAAGAAATTTGTTGGATGCCAAAACATTGCAACACAACCAAGCAGGAATTGAAAAACAACTCCGAAAATTTTTAAATTTTGACAAAGGTGAAAATGCTGCTGAAATGGTAAATAATTACGATTGGTTTAAAAACATGACGTTTTTGGATTTTATTCGTGATGTTGGTAAACACATTTCTATCAATTATATGTTGGCAAAAGATTCTGTGAAATCAAGGTTAGAAACAGGAATGTCATTCACCGAATTTTCTTATCAATTGGTGCAAGGCTACGATTTTTATTGGCTCAACACACACAAAAACTGCAAAGTGCAATTGGGTGGTTCCGACCAATGGGGAAACATAGTAACAGGAACAGAATTGATTCGAAGAAAATCGGGCAACGAAGCTTTTGCAGTTACTACTCCTTTGATAAAAAAAGCTGACGGAACTAAATTTGGGAAATCGGCAAGTGGTAATATTTTTTTAGACCCAAAAAAAACTTCTCCCTATAAATTTTATCAATTTTGGTTAAACGCCACCGATGAAGATGCTGAAAATTACATCAAAATATTTACATTAAAACCCAAAATTGAAATTGACGCTTTAATTAATAAACATCAAGAATCTCCTCATCTGCGAATTTTACAAAAAGAATTGGCAAAAGATATTACCATTCGAGTTCATTCTTTGGAAGATTATGAAGCCGCTCTCAATGCATCTGAAATTTTGTTTAAAACTGGTCAAGAAGCCATTGATGGACTAAAAAACCTCTCTTCAGATTTGTTTGAAGCTATTTTTGAGGGAGTTCCGCAAGCAATCGTTTCAAAAAAAGAGGTGGAAAATGGAATTTCTATAATAGATTTATTAGTTACAAAAACCAATTTTTTAAGTTCTAACGCAGAAGCTAGGCGAGCTTTAAAAGAAAACTCCATTAGCATAAATAAAAATAAAGTTAATGAAAACGATACTATAAATCTTTCCCATGTAATTAATGAAAATTATATTTTATTGCAACGAGGTAAAAAAAATTATTTTGTAGTAAAAGTGAATTAGATTGAAAATGTAACAACTATAAATTTATTAATTCAAACGCTATGCTTTCAATATTTAGAATAACATTGATGATAATTTGGACATTTTCGATGATGTTACTTATCCCTTTGTTCATTCCTTTTGTTTTTAATCGTCAGTTTCCATTAATGGTTGCCCGGACTGTTTTTGCTCCTATTTTGATGAAAATTGCAGGCGTAAAACTAACCGTAAATGGGAAAGAAAATGTGCCTCAGAATGAACCTGTAATTTTTATTGCCAACCATTGTTCTCATCTCGATATTGGAGTTTTATGTGGAAGTTTACCCGTAAATCTTCATTTTTTGGGAAAAAAAGAATTGATGTGGACACCTGTTGTTGGTTGGTATATGTTTGTTGCTGGTCATATATTTGTGGATCGTTCCAATAGAAAAAAGGCTATTTTAAGTATCGCAAAAGCGGCAGATAAAATATCAAAAGGCAAATCATTGATGATTTTTCCTGAAGGGACAAGAAGTAAAAGTGGTAAAACAGGCGTTTTCAAAAAAGGAGCATTTCATTTAGCACTTCAAGCCAATGTGAAAATAATTCCTGTTACCATCAATGGCACTTACAAGGTTTGGAAACCAGGTTCATCTCAAATCACTCCAGGAAATGTTACCGTATTTATAGGCAAACCTATTGACCAAACACAATATAACAAAGAAAATATTTCCGCTTTTGTAAACGAAGGTGTAAATCGTATTCTTGAAAATCTAGAAGAGTAAAACCTGCTTCTTAAAGGTTTTTTGCTAAGTAAAGCGGATAATCTTTACCCCCTAATCTTTATACAAAATTAAATGTCTAATCAAAATGAGACGCATTGTCCGTTGTTGTATTGTCTGCATATAAATATTTTTACACGCTATATATGAATAAGGATAAACTACTAAAAAAATTCGGTGAAAAAGTTAAACTCAAAAGAGCTGAACTTAAACTGACACAAGAGGGGCTTGCATTTAAATGCGGGTTTGATAGAACATATATAAGTCTTGTGGAAAGAGGATTGAGAAACATTTCTTTTTCTAACTTATCAATACTTGCCGAAGGTTTAAATACAACTATTAGTTCATTAACAAAAGAGTTATAATGGCATTAACCCCAAACGATTCAAGACACGCTCTTCAAATACAAGCAGGTATTGCTGGAAGAATTGCAGGACATAATTTTGAAACTAGTCTAGCACAAACTATTAATAATTTACCTTGTCCCATTTCACAAAATCCATTACCTGAATATTTGATTAATGGAAATCCTGAAATTTCAATAATAAAAAAGGCGTTGAAAGTCTTAGGTTGGGATAATTGTGATATGGTTGAAGCTATTGCTTTAGGTTCACTTGCAACTGCAGAAGAAGGAAAAAAATGGCTTGAAGTAAACGGTATGAGAGTAAGGGCTTGTAAAAGTGATATTCTCTTAACACTATATAATAATGACTTAAAATTTATGGAAACAGTTGGAGTATCTGTTAAACAATGCAGTAACAGAACACCAACAAATGCACAATTGTATTTTACAACTGCAAGGGCTTTTTGTGAATTGTTGCGAAACAATGGTATTTCCGTTTCTGATGTTGCTGTTAATGCGTTACGCCAATTTTGTGGTGATAACGTCTATGCTCCAAAAGATAATCCAACCGATTTAGTTGGAAGATTAACTGACCCTCGTAGATATTTTTGGGAAGAAATTAACAAAAAAGGTCGAATTGAACTTGAAACCATTTTAACCGAAAGACAGCGGGATATAACTCGGCTTTTATTACAAAAGGCATACATTAATGATCCCTATGCACCTGAGTTACTTTTACATTTAACTAAAAAAGTACCCGATGGTCAACCACAAGAATTTGCATTATATACAATTGATGAATTAATTGAATTATCGTGTAACTACAAAGGATTTGAAAAGAAAAAATATAGTGTACGCAAAGGTTCATATAAAGACCCTGTTGGTGTTCAGCACGATGCTCCAAGATTTGGAATAGTTCAAATGCAACGGGGTGGACAAGCACAACATCCCGAACAGCTTCAATTTAATTTACAAGCAGGATATTTTTATAACATATAATTTTCCTTTATAAATTTTGCTAATTCAAAACCTAACAAAGGAGGAACAGCATTACCAATAACTGTTCTAATTGTTCCTTCGTTTCCTGTTAGCTTAAATGAATCTGGAAAACTTTGTAAACGAAGTGCTTCTCTTGTTGTTAATGCTCTTGTGGCAATAGGATGAACATTTCTGCAACCCGAAATCATTCCGTATGTTGTTGCAACTGTTCCAGCTGGTTCTGCCCAAACCTGTCTTTTGTATGTTGTATTATATCCTGATGGAGGTCGTAAATTAGAATCAATATTGTCGTGTGCACTTTTTCCTTCGGGAACATCAGCTAACCATCTTATAACGTGTTCAGGATGATTAACAGCCCAATGGTATTTGTCCTTTTTACTTTTCTCACCTGATTCCAAAAATTCTAAATCTGAAACGCCATCTCCAAATGTAAAATAGGGTGAATTGGAGTTAAACAGATTAACAGAATTTCCATATTTTGATTCGGCAATTGAAGGGTTTTTTTTTAAGTCTTTTCGAACTGCAATAAAAATCACCCTCTCTCTATGTTGTGGAACGCCATAGTCCTTTGCATTTACGTTGTAAAAATTGCTATTATAACCCATATTTTCAAATGTGTCAAGTATTCTTTTGCTTACTAGACTCCCATTTGGGTCTTTCATTGAAGTAAGAAGTCGGACGTTCTCAATTAAGATTACTTTTGGCTGTATTTGTTCTGCAATTTTTAAATAATATTCAAATAGAGTATTCCTTTTATCATTAACATTTCTTTTTCCAGCCAAACTAAAACCTTGACAAGGTGGACCTCCAACCATCAAATCAATTTTTTCATGCTTCTTCAAAATCTTTTCAATATCAGATTTTGTTATTTCTTGAACATCATTAGGTAAAAAGTTTACATGAGAAAAATTTAATTCATAAATAGCTTTATAATGCTCAACTAATTCGTTTGTAGCTACAATTTCAAATCCGGCAGCCTTAACACCATAACACAAACCACCACAGCCAGCAAAAAATGAAACAGCTTTTAGTCCTGTGGTTGGGGGATTTACAAACTGTGTTTCTAAATTTTTGAGAACTTCCAAATATTCCTCGTTTCGTTTTGTTTTCGAAAATCCTCTGCGAGGTCTTTGAGCAATAATAGAATCCAAATGGTCGCTATTTTGAAATCGTTTCTTTTTTAGTTTCAATAGGGCTGGTTCATCAATTTTTTCTAAATGAGTAGCAATTTTATTTACTTCATTGACGGACAAGTTCAATTTACCCAATTCGTATGCAGAGATTCGGGCTTGTTCGATACCAGTTATGTCAGATAGTTTTGATTGACTTAAACCTATATCGTTTCGCCTTTCTCTTATATCAAATCCTGTCATAGCTATTATTTTCTTTTTTTGTCTTCGATGTTATACCTGATTTTTTCTTCTGCAACCTGCATTGCTTGTAATGCAAGGTCTTCATCTTGCACTTCGTAAAATAATTTATCTGAGAGCCAAGCTATAATAACATTATTTTTTTGATGCTTATAAAATTCGCCAAGTGCTTTCACTTGTTCTTTTGTTGGCATTCTTTTTCCTTGCTCAATTTTACTTAAAATAGTAGGGTCAAGCGAAAGTTGAGCACCAACCTCTCTTAGCAGAAGACCTTTTTCTTCTCTCAATTCTCTTAATGTTGCTCCTATTGTTTTCAATATGCTTAATTTTGACTTGACAACTATTGGCAAATGTAAAAAAATAAACTTGAAAATTCATTAAATGTTGAAAAAAAATTTATTCTAACTTATTCTATACTCAAGCTTGGTAGTTTTTCGGAAGAAAAGATCGTTAGTTTCAGGGCAAACGCACACTTTTGGTTTAATAAAAAAAAACATACTGATTTATAGATCGTTATGATTTTAATGCTATTAAAAATTAAAAACCATACAATTAATCTGTGAAAACAATCTGCGATAATATGTGTAATCAGTGGCAAAAATATTTTTTTATCTATATATTCTTTCTTTTATTTCTATGCCACAGATTACGATAATTTTCGCTGATTTGCTTCGCTGATTAAATTTTTATTCATCCATCTATTAATTACTTGTTAAGTTTCACAAGGTTGTTCCTTAAAGTCTTGTTTACTATTACTCTTCAAAAGTAGTATTTTTTCTTTAAACACTGCTGGCTTTTCCTTAAAAATTTTAGGTTCGAGTTCAAACCACTTT
>JAHYJH010000092.1 GCA_019429185.1 Vicingaceae bacterium | reverse complement strand
GCGATTAAAACAGTAAGTTTTATGAAAAAATAATGTACATTTGTAGTGATTTAGGAAAATTGGTAAATGGGTTCTACGATTTTCTTTAAATCAAAATGAAAAAAATGAATTTTTAGAACCCACCTATTGTTAATTACAATGTAATTTCTTTCTAATTTCACGCTGTTGATATTTCCAAAAAAACTCCAGTATAATGCAACTTTTTCATACGAATAGAAACTAAGCTGAGTTCCTAAATTCAAATTAAATCGTTTTTCTTTTCCAATAATAGGAATTTGTTCATAAGTTGGTTCAGGAGACATATTCAGCGGATTGTCAATTGCCATGGTAAAAGTTTGTTCATAATTTATTTCAGTAATGTTCAAGTCCATATAAATAGAATTTATTTTACTCAAATAAACTCCAAGGTGCAACCCAATATCAAAAGCTGCTTTGTATGCTGGTTCTTGAGGTAATTCTTCCACCCAATACGGATATTTAAAATAGGCATCAAAAGTGGTTTTGTTTTGAGGAAGTGTTAGAATATAATTAATTCCATAAGGAGTAATGTTGCTTCCTCCAGTATAAACAACTGCTGTGTTGCTATTGGCAAAAAAAGAACCTATACTTACACCTCCAAAAAAAATACCCTTTTTAGATTCTTCCTCCTCTTGAGCAAACAGTGTAAAACTACTTTGGCTAAAAAAGTAAACTATAAAAATTACTAAAAATCTCATTATTATACCAATTAATTGAATGATTGTAAAATACAAATATACTCAACACATATAGGTTTTCGGAGAAAAATTGGCGATTTAGTTTCGTGTATTCTCTAACTAACTGAACTTTTGGAGCTACTAAATTGTTCATTAACAATAGTGAATATAGGGCTAAATCTGAAAATTTTATTCCTTAATAGGCTATTTCACATCTCTGAAAGTTTACTAACTAACTATCTTTTCTCCCGAAAAGCTAATAAGTTTGAGTATATCTAAATGTATCACATCATTTTTTCAGCCTCATTAATTGTTAGTTTTGTAAAAAATAAAATCTATAAATGATCAAACTGAAATCTGAAATTATAAATTATACCTTTATTTTTGTTGGTGCATTCTTTTTAGCATTAGGAATGGTTGGTTTTTTAATACCAAACAAAATTGCTACAGGTGGAATTGCTGGACTTTCTATTATTTTTCATCATCTTTTTCAATTGCCAACTGGTTTTATTTTGGCTGTTGTTAATATTCCACTATTACTATTAAGTATCAATTATTTAGGAAAAAAATTTGCCATCAGAACCATTATAGCCATAATTTTTATTGCTGTTATGATTGATTTTTTAACCGAAATATTGCATTTTCCAACATTAAGCAGTAATACGTTGCTTTCATCACTTTATGGAGGAGTTTCCGTTGGCTTAGGTTTAGGGTTTATTTTTAAAGGAGAGGCTTCTGCAGGTGCTGGAACCATAATTGCAAAAATTTTACACGCTAAAATTGGAGTTAGAACTGGCGATGTTTTGTTGGTACTAGATGCTCTAGTGGTAATTGCTGCTGGCGTTGTTTTCAAGGATATTGAACTGGCGTTGTGGAGTTTAATAAGTATTTATGTTGCTTCAAAACTAATAAACATGATTCTTACAGGAAATCGGCATGAAAAAGTAATTCATATTTCAACCAATAAAGAAACTTTAATAAGCGAACAAATCATAAAAAAATTAGGAATTAAAGGAACGGTAATAAAAGGAAGTGATTTAAATTTTGAAAACGATAAAACAATTATCCTTATCGTTGTAGAAATAAGTCGCTTAAACGCACTTAAATCTATAATAAAAGAAATTGACCCTGATGCATTTATGGTCGTTATGGAAGCAAGTGAAATGTTGGGTTCGAGCCGACATATTGACGAATCTTATCCTAAGTCAAAATTGTTTTCTTAACAAATTAACGCTCTTTTTCAAGTACTTCATCCACCAAGGTAAGTTCTTCAAACCATTCTTCTCCAAACCTTCTGATAAGCGGTTCTTTTAAAAATTGATAAGTTTTTACGCCCAGTTCTTTTCCCAATTTACAAGCATCATCGCAAATATCCCAATAGGCATAATTTACAGCGGTATAAGCTGCAATCTTGGATAACCTTACTGGAAATAAATGGCAAGAAATTGGTTTTTTAAATGCTGTTTTTCCATCTAAATACGCTTGTTCAATAGCACATTTAGTGATATTTTGTTCATCAAAAAAGACAAAAGCACATTCTTTGCCGTCCACCAATTGAGTAACATAATCACTATCGGCATCAACAGTATATAAATCTTCTTCTAAAGCGGCAATAGATTTTTCTGACAAATAAGGTTTTACTACTTCAAAAACATTTTCTAACTCTTCTAATTCTTCCTGTTCTAATGGAGCACCAGCATCTCCTTGTACACAACAAGCTCCTTTACATGCGTTAAGGTTGCACACAAATTTTCTTTCTAAAATCTCTTCGGAAACAATGGTATCTTGGATTTGAATCATTCTTTTATTAATTTGAGATTAGAGATTCTGCGTTAATCAGCGATATCTGCGGGAAAATATTAGAAATTATAATTTTTTTAGGATGTGAATGGTTTTTTCCAACATTTCATCCGTAAAATTCAAATGCGTTACCATTCTAATTTGCTGTGGACCAAAAGCGATGGTTAAAATGTCTTTTTGTTTTAGCTTTTCGATGATATCCGAATGAACGTAGTTAGCATTTATATTAGCAACTACAATATTGGTATCTATAGGCATAAGACTATCTACAAAGGGTAGGTTTTGCAAGGCTTCACCCAATAATTTTGCTCTTTTATGATCGTCTTTTAATCGCTCTATGTTATTTTCTAAGGCATAAATTCCTGCTGCAGCTATAAATCCTGCCTGACGCATTCCTCCTCCAAATATTTTTCTTATTTGTCGAGCTTTTTTAATGTCTGCTTTGCTACCGACCAATAATGAACCCACAGGAGCTCCTAATCCTTTCGACAAACAAATAGAAATCGTATCAAAAGCATTGCCGATGTCTTTAGCAGTATAATCACTTTCTACAATGGCGTTAAAAATTCTGGCTCCATCCAAATGAAATTTCAATCCTTTTTCTTTACACAAAGCAGCAATTTCTTGTATATCAACTAAGGAATAAATACTTCCACCACCTCTATTCATAGTATTTTCCAAACTCACTAACTGCGATTCGGGTTTATGTACATCATCTGGATTGATGGCTGCTAAAATTTGATTAGCTGTTAACCTGCCTCTGTCGCCTGAAATAAGTTTAGTTGCCAAACCTGAGTTAAATCCAATTCCACCACCTTCGTATTGATAAATGTGAGAAAGTTCATCGCAAATTACTTCTCCAGGGGAGTTCGTATGAATTTTTATGGCTATTTGATTGGTCATAGTCCCGGAAGGACAAAAAATACCAGCTTCTTTACCAAACATGGTTGCTGCCAACTCTTCTAATTGGTTAATGGTTTCATCTTCACCAAAAACATCATCGCCTACTTTGGCGTTCATCATTGCCTCTAACATGGCTGGAGTAGGCTTGGTTACCGTATCGCTTCTTAAATCTATTTGCATAAGGCAAAGGTAAATTTTTAATTTATTTTATCAGTATTAACATTGTCTTTTAAATGATAAAGCCCCAACTTGCGTTAAGGCTCTCACTTTATTTTTCTTTAAAACCTAGATAAATAGTAACACTACATATTCTTTAAACTATCTCTTTTGTTATGGAATTAGAGATCAGCACTTTATATTTACCCGACCTAAGTAACCTCCCTCTTTGCCCTCGCAAAACTTAGCTTGTACGGTTACAGCTTAGGACGTACGAGGGGGCCTCTATTTCTAACAGTCTAGGGTGTAATATATCCAAATGAAAATTGTATTAATTTATTTTTCTCAAAAACATAATTTGCTTCGTAAACACAATATTCATTTTCATATACATATATTGTTCTATTTCCAAGCTCTTTTTTAACCAATTTACAACCGTTAGATAATGTTTTATTTATTAGTTCTTCTTCAGATATTCCTAATTTTATACCATAACCTGAAATAAAATCCTGAAAATCGCTTTGAGTAAAATAGAATTTTGGTGTTAAATAATCTTTGCTAGGGTTAAAACTTGAATTCATTATTTCTTCTGGAATAAAATTAGTAACATTTCCTATAACATAACCGATTTTAGCATCCTTATATTCATTTGGACCTCCACCATAATTTAACCCTAACGATATATATATTGAAGAATCAACAGTCGTAAAATATACTCTATCATTTCTTCCCCAAACATTTTTAATATTTTTAAATGACTTTAATATACTTTCTCCATTATTGAAAATGATGGAAGCATTAATACTTATATCTAAATGATTACAAATCGTATCTTTATTACGATGATTTCTAATATTTACATAACTTATAGGTTTATTTTTCAACGATTGACTTTTTTCTATTTCAACTTCAACCTCTTTTATAGACTCTTTTCTACTATCATTTTTATCACCTGTTTTTTGCTGGGTGCAACCAATAAAAAAAAAAGAAATGTAGTTATCATTAAATTTTTCATGTGTTTATTTTATTGTTTTTTATCGGACACATGGAAGTCGCCTATAATCATTCTCCTGTGTGTTAAACTTTTTAGCATGGCTCGTTTCATGTTAAAAATATTTATGCCCAGAACCACCACTAGTTGAATTACCTTGATTTCCATAATTGGGATTACCATTGATTTGAAAGTTTACTATTAATGTCCTCCTTTGTACCCCCGTAATCGCTAAGCTGAAGCGTTGATATGTTAGCAAAGAGCTTAGTGATAAAATTATTCATAACACAAATGTAATATTTTTTCACAACCTAAGTAATCTCCCTCTTTGCCCTCGCAACCTGCCTCAGGCGGGCGTACACTTATAGCTTAGCATATACGGGGGTTAAATATTTACTACCTTGGTTGGAATATGAGTATAAAAAAAATAGGCTAAATCGTGCATTTATAGTATATTTGTATTGTTACTAATTTTAGACTTGAATTAATTTTAAATCCTTACGCTATGCAACAATTACTTGTAAATGTTAAAGATGATAGTAAACTAGATTTGCTATTAAATTTTCTGAAAAGCCTTAATTACATTAGTGTTGAGAAAGTTGAAAAAGAAGATATTTTATTAACCGATGAACAAAAAAATATTTTAGATGAACGCAGAGCAACTGCAAAACCAGAAGATTTTACTCCTTGGAATAAAGCTAAAAAACAATTGAAATTTAAAAGCAAATAAAAATGTCTTTTATTGTTGTTGTTGAAAAAAGGGCTTTAAAAGATGCTCAAAAGGCTATCGATTACTATGATGAACAACGCATTGGATTAGGAGAAAAATTTAATGCAGCACTTGATAAACACATTTTGGCTATCGCTAATAATCCTTTTTATCAGTTGCGTTACAAAGATTACAGGGCTTTACCTATTAAAAAATTCCCCTATCTTATTTTATTTTACATTCAGGAAGATGCTAATACCGTTTTTGTTACCGCTATTTTCCATACCAAACAAAACACAAATAAGCTGCCTAAATAAAAATACAACTTGTTATAAAACATTAGGGCTTGGAACGAACTAAAAAATGGTTTTTACTAGTGTAGGTTGCAGGGACTTTTTTTACTAGTAATTTCTTACCAATAAAAAAACCCTAATAAATTGAGAGTCATTAGGTTTTAAAATGAGATGAAATATGTTGGTGACCTCGACAGGATTCAAACCTGTAATCTCTTGAGCCGTAATCAAGTGCATTATTCAGTTGTGCTACGAGGCCATAATTTTTGCAAATATAGAAAAAATGACTGTATTTTATCTAATTTTATTGTTTTTAGATTTTAAATAACACTTTAAAAAAATAACGCTGTATGTCTGTTTATGGGAAAGTAACACCAACTATTATTCAACAATTACAAGCAATAGTTGGAGATGCATTTGTTTTATGTGATAAAAAAACACTAGATAACTATAGCCATGATGAAACGGAAGATTTAAAATTTTTCCCAGAAGTAGTGGTAAAACCAAGAACGGCAGAGGAAATAAGTTCCATTTTAACATTGTGTAACGCATATTTAATTCCTCTAACACCCAGAGGGGCAGGAACTGGGTTAAGTGGTGGAGCTTTAGCTGTAAATAAAGGCATTTTACTTTCTATGGAGCGTTTTAATAATATTATTGAAATTGATGAAAGAAATTTACAAGCCACCGTTGAACCAGGAGTAATCACTCAAATTTTTCAAGAAGCGGTAAAAGCAAAAGGACTTTTTTATCCTCCCGACCCTGCCAGCAAAGGAAGTTGTTTTATAGGAGGAAATTTAGCAGAAAATTCTGGTGGACCAAAAGCAGTAAAATATGGAGTTACTAAAGATTATGTGTTGAATTTAGAAGTAGTCCTTCCTACAGGTGAAATACTATGGACAGGAGCTAATGTGCTGAAAAATTCTACCGGTTACAACTTAACACAGCTCATGGTTGGAAGTGAAGGTACATTGGGTATTATTACCAAAGCTGTTTTTAAACTTATTCCGCATCCTAAACATGATTTGCTGATGCTTATTCCTTTTGTTTCAGCAGAAGAAGCTTGTAGTGCTGTGGCAGCAATTTTTAATGCAGGCATAACTCCTTCGGCAATGGAATTAATGGAAAGAGATGCTATTTTATGGGGAAAAAAGTTCATTAACGATACTGCTATAATTATTGAAGATGACATTGAAGCTCATTTACTCATTGAAGTAGATGGAAATAATATGGATGTTTTGTATAAAGACTGTGAACTTATTTATCAGGTATTAGAAAATTTCAACGTAGGAGAAATACTTTTTGCCGATGATGCCACTCAAAAAGAAAAACTATGGAAAATTAGACGAGTGATGGGCGAGGCAGTAAAAAGTCAATCTATTTATAAAGAAGAAGATACCGTTGTTCCTCGTGCTGAATTACCTAAATTATTAAAAGGAGTGAAGATAATTGGAGCTAAATATGGGTTTAAATCGGTTTGTTACGGACATGCAGGAGATGGAAATTTGCATATAAACATCATTAAAGATAACATGAGTGATGAAGCTTGGAATAACGAACTACCGAAAGGAATTACAGAAATTTTTCAACTTTGTGTGCAATTAAAAGGAACCATTTCTGGAGAACATGGCATTGGTTATGTTCAGAAACCCTATATGAATATTCCTTTTGATGAAAAAATGTTGTCGCTACAAAAACAAATAAAATCTGTTTTTGACCCAACTAACATTTTAAATCCAAACAAAATTTTTCCATAAAAAAAGTCTTCCCAATTACTTGAGAAGACTTTAATTCAAAATTCAAAATTCAAAAGGAGGGGATTTTTTGATTTAACTACCTATCTAATTAACTTTTAAAACTATCTCCTTAAGATTTTGATATAAAGACGTATGAACTTTTGAAAAGGTTGCTTAATAAGATTTTTTTTAATAGGATTCTAATAATACGTGAAATAATTTTTTTTATAAATGAAATTAAATACTAATTTAGTGAAATAAAATAACTAAACACTAACTAAACACTAAAAATCATGAAAAAAATTACATTATTAGGTTTTTCATTACTTTCTGTTATTATTCTAAATGGGCAAATAAGCGGAAATAAAATTAAAACTAACGAAACAAAAGCTAACATTTCGTTAGATGATAACTTAAACCAACAGTTAATTCAAGAAGCTCCAAAAACACCAAGTGGACACATCAGGTGTTTTTCAGATGAAATGCAACAACTTCATCAACTAGCTAATCCTCAAATGGAATCTGCGGATGATTTTGAAAAGTGGATGGAAGAAAAACTAAAAACGTATGCCCAAGACAATGCAAACAACAAAGCATCTAGAATAATTCCTGTGGTAGTACATGTTTTATATGGGAACACAACTCAAAACATTAGTATGGCTCAAATTCAGTCTCAAATTACTGCAATGAATAAAGATTTTTCTGCAACTAATACTGATATCTCAAACGTGCCATCAACATTTCAATCAGCAATAGCAAATTGTGATATTGAATTCTGTTTAGCTCAAATTGACCCAAACAATCAACCTACTAATGGAGTTAACAGAGTAAACGTAGGTACAACTTCTTTAACTACTAATCAAATAGATGGCACATGGAAACCTCAAACAGTTTGGGATCCTACTAAATATTTCAATATTTGGGTGGCTAATATTCAAGGTGGTATTTTAGGATACGCTCAATTTCCTTCTTCATCTGGTTTAACTGGTATGCCAACAAATGGTGGTTCTGCAAACACTGATGGAGTGGTTATTTTGTATAATGCTTTTGGAACAACAGGTGCTGTAAGTGCCCCTTACAACAAAGGTAGAACTGCTACTCATGAAACTGGTCACTGGTTAGGTCTTCGCCATATTTGGGGAGATGCCTCTTGTGGAAATGATTTTTGTAACGACACACCTCCGCAACAAACATCCAACGGAAATTGCAGAAATCATCCTTATAACCTTGGCGTTTGTAATGGAAACACAACTGGAGAAATGTTTATGAACTATATGGATTATACACCAGATGCTTGTATGTTTATGTTTACAGCTAATCAAAAAGCAAGAATGGATATCGTTTTACAAAACTCACCCAGAAGAGGATCTTTACTTACTTCAAATGTTTGTGGTGCAGCTCCTTTAACAGCCAATTTTACTGCTTCATCAACAACAATCACTGCTGGACAAACAGTTACTTTTACAAATACATCAGGAGGACCAAACCCAATTACTTCTAATTCATGGAATTTTGATGTAACTTCACAAGGAGGAGTTACTCCATCAACTTCTACAGCTGCTACTCCTCCTACTATTACCTACAACAATGCAGGAACATACACAGTTTCTTTATTAGTTGGTGATGGAACAAGTACAGATTCTGAAGTTAAAAATGGTTATATTACTGTTTTAGCTGCTGGTAGCCAAGTTTGTGATTCTACTGCTGCAACTTGGGATCTTGGACAACATGGTGCAACAACAGGAGCTGGCACTTGGGCTCCAGATTGCAATGGGACAGCTCCCTCAGGTTATATTTTAGGTCAGAATTGTTATGGTGATAATGGTTGGGCAGATAAGATACCTTATGCTGGTTCAGGAACTTTCTTAACAGACGTTATTTATTATTTTAGCACTTCAGGAACTGGTAATGTTAACCTAAAAGTTTGGGGCGTAAATGCTGGTGCTCCAGGTAATGTTTTAGCTCAACAATCTGTTCAAATTTCTCAGTTAGGAACTGGAGGAACACCTACATTATGGACACTTCCTACTGCTGCATCTTTAAATGGTAATTTCTTTGTAGGTCATGATCATACTTCATTAGTAAATGGAGATACCGTTGCATTAATGTCTGCTGTTACTAGTACAAATACTGTGTGGGCAAAGGAAACTGGAGGGTGGGTTGATTTAGCCACTTATAACTTAGTTCAAAGTGCTGCCGTTATTCCTGTAATATGTAATAGTACAACAACAGGCGAAAAAGAAATTTTAGGTCAGATTGATAAAATCTTAGTATTTCCTAATCCTTCAAACGGAACATTAAATATTGCTCTAACAGAAAAGAAAGAGACTACTATTGAAATTTATAATCTTGTTGGAAAATTAATTTACACAAGTGGTAATCCACTAAACACTCAATTATTTACTATAGATATTGAAAATCAACCTAATGGTATTTATTTTGTAAATATTAAAAACGATAAAAACATTATCACTAAAAAAGTGTTGATTGCTAAGTAGTGAATTAATTAGTTGATTAGTGTTAAATTTTTTATAGAGCCTCATTTTTTGAGGCTCTTTTTTTTTGTTATGCTTACCTTTGTAAAAAAAAACTATCAAATATGGACAACACAACCATTAAAACATTGTTTTCAGTAACTGTTGCAGATAATCAGCTTAACAGCATTTATGATAAAATATTAAATGAAGAAAGAATTACGCCAAAAGAGGGAATATACTTATTTTACAACGCAGAATTAAGTCATTTAGGAACACTATCCAATTATATCAGAGAAAAACGCCATGGAAACAAAACGTATTTCAATAAAAATTTCCATATAGAACCGACTAATATTTGTGTGTTTGATTGTAAATTCTGTTCTTATTCTCGGTTTTTAAGAGAAAAGGATGAGTATGACGCTTGGGAACTTTCTGAAGAACAAATTTATGAAGCTATCAGGAATTATGAGGGTAAAGATATTACCGAAGTTCATATTGTTGGAGGTGTTCATCCAAAAATGGGCTTAGATTATTTTAAAAATTTGATTGAAAACATCAAAAAAATTAGACCCGATTTACACGTTAAAGCTTTTACGGCAGTGGAATTGGATTATATGTGCAAAAAAGCAAAGGTTAGTTATGAAGAAGGGTTAATCCTTTTGAAAAAGGCAGGACAAGGGTCTTTGCCAGGAGGAGGTGCTGAAATCTTTGATGAAGTAATACGAGAACAAATTTGTAAAGATAAATGCACCTCAGAACAATGGTTGCAAATGCACGAAGCCGCACACAACATAGGAATGCCTTCAAATGCGACTATGCTTTATGGTCATATAGAAAAATATGAACATTTGATTGATCACATGAATAGACTTAGAGAGTTGCAAGACAAAACCAATGGGTTTAACGCATTCATTCCATTGAAATTCAGAAATAAAAACAACCAAATGTCTGGTATAGAGGAAGTGAGTATCATTGATGATTTAAAAGTATATGCCATTTCTCGAATCTTTTTAGATAACTTCAATCACATTAAAGCGTATTGGCCAATGATAGGTAGGAAGACAACTCAACTGTTGCTTTCTTTTGGCGTAAATGATATTGATGGAACTGTTGATGATTCCACAAAAATTTACACAATGGCAGGTGCTGAGGAGCAAAAACCTGTGATGACTTCAGAGCAAATGATAGCATTAATTAAACAAGTAGGTCGTCAACCCATTGAAAGAGATAGTGTCTATAATGAATTAAATGACTATTCGCAGCTAATTTTAATTTAATTTGTTTTATCTTTGATAGAAAATAGCTTTTGAATACAAACAAAAATATTATAATTACAGGTCATCGAGGTGCTGGTGGATTAGCTCCTGAAAATACGTTGGCATCCATTCAACTTGCCTTGGAGCTTGGGGTGGATAGAATTGAAATTGATGTGCAGCAAACCAAAGACAATAAAATTATTGTGCTGCACGATAGAACCCTCAGAAGAACTACAACAGGAAATGGGTTTGTGAAAAATTTGAATTATGATGAAATTCTACAATTCAGTGCAGGATATAAATTCAATAAATTTTATGTTAATGAAAAAGTACCAACATTAGAACAAGTTATTGATTTGATTAATGGAAATGCAGAACTTTTAATAGAAACAAAATACAGTTACATGTATTATCCAAATATTGAAAGACACATCATAAACATCATTAAAAATAAAGAAGCAAAAGCGTGGTGTAAAGTAATTTCTTTCAATGACAGAGCCTTGTTTCGGATAAATAAACTAGATAATTCCATTCGTTTGGGAAAACTCTTTGTTGGAAAACATGCCCATCTTCCACTTTCTTTTGATAAAGGAATTAACATCCGACCACTGAAACGCTATGATTTTGTGGATGAGATTATTGTGAAACATGCTTATGCCACTACAGCTATTATAAATCGGGTGCATGAATTTGGAAAACAACTGCACGTTTGGACTGTGAATGACCAAGAAACGATAGAAAAATTAATTGAACGAGGAGTAGATGGAATTATTTCCGATTATCCAAATTTATTAATGAAGTATAAAAGGTAGTTTTTTTAATAATAGAATTCAGGTTCGTAAGTATAGATATAATTTAAATCAAAAAAAAATGAAATATTTAGTTTTAATATTAATCGGGGTTACGTTGTTTTCATGTAAATGTGAAGATGAAATTTGTGATGGTTTTACTGAAAGTTTAATGATTTACGCTCCATATCCTGCTAGTACAAATAAAGTAGTGTTTGAAAACGACAGTAATCAAACATTGGAATTTAATTTTTATAGCACCGATAAAACACATGAAAAAGTTCGAAAGTCCAGACGTAATGAAGTGGGAGGATGCAGTTACTACGATTGTGATACTCGATTGTTTGGTATATTATTTATGACGCCTGACACATCAAGAACAAATTATGATACCACAGGAACTGTAATTTATAACATTAGTAATGAGTTTCGTTTTAGTATAGTTGATGAAATTGTTGAAAGAGTTAGAGCTGATGCCTTTTTAACTATTTTTGATGCTAGAATTGAATATCAAGTTTATCCCAATGTAAAATACAACCCCGAAGATACACTATTAACCACTTTTACTGCAGGAAGTACTACTTACAATAATGTACTCGTTCATCATATCGATACTCAAACAGTATATAGAGGACGATATATTATTAAACCTTTTGTTCAACGAGTTTATTATAACCACGAATTAGGTTTAATTGCTTTTTATGATATTGAAACAAACTCAATATTTTATAGAAAGCCTTAAATAGTCATAACAGTAACTAACGACAACTTACTTATTGTTTAAAAAAATGAAGATTTACGGTATAAGTGGTCTTGGTGCAGATGAAAGCGTGTTTAAATATCTTAATTTAAAACATAAAATTATTCCTTTAGCATGGATTAAACATGACAAAAACGAATCATTAGAACATTACGCAAGTAGATTGGCTGCAAACATTGATATCAATGAAGATTTTGGCGTGTTAGGTGTTAGTTTTGGTGGCTTAGTAGCTGTTGAGATAAGTAAAATTTTAAACCCAAAAGTCACCATTTTAATATCATCTGTAGAAACAAAAGATGAACTTGGTTTCTTAATTAAAGGACTTGGTAAAATGAATTTGGTTAAATATTTACCATCAAAAATATTTAATCCTCCTAAAAAAATAGCTCACTTTCTATTCGGAACAGATAACAAAGAATTATTAAATAAAATTTTAGATGATACTGATTTGGATTTTACCAAATGGGCTGTGAATGAATTATTAAATTGGAAAAACACCACAACACTTTCTTCAATAATTAAAATTTCTGGTACTAACGATAAATTGTTGCCACCAACTAAAGCTAACAATACCATTCTTATTGAAAAAGGCGAACACTTTATGATAGTTGATAAAGCTAATGAGATTAGTGAGCTGATAAACCTCCACCCATATTTTTCTTAGGAGGAGTTAGATAGTAGTAAGTTGCTATTTGCATTAACAATCTTATATAATTTTAAGAATGGCTCTATCATGTTCTTTAAAAGCATTGCAAGCTTCCAAGTGCTTTTCCGTTTCATTCATGTCAGTTGCTTTTATTGTAGCACTAAATTTTTGGGCTCTTTGTAGCATCTTTACATAAACAGCAGCATCTTTTTGTCTTGTTAAACGCCTTAATGCTCCTAAATAATCATCACGATAAACTGTTGGAATAATTATTTTGGTTTGGTTTTCTTTTACAAACTCTGCATTCATCATTATTCTTGCAATTCTTCCATTTCCATCTAAAAAGGGATGTATTTCGCTAACCATAAACATAATAAAAGCAGCTTTAGCGAAAGGATTACTTAACGCTCTATAATATTCAAATCCCTTAATAAGAGTACCTCTTACTAAGTTAAAATCAACAAAGTAAGTGTCGCCAGCTCTATTGTTTTTATCTTTAAATTGACCCGGTTGTTTTGATTTTCTTGCTTCTAAAAGAATGTAATGTCTGTATTGTAATATTTTTAACAGTTCTTCAGAGGTTGAAGGAGTTTGTTTCATCTCTTTTAAATTACTAACAATTCTATATGTTCCTAAAACATCATGCGAATCTTCATCTCTATTGGCAATAGGCATTTGTGTTTTAATAATATTTTTTGCTTCTTCCAATTCAAAAATTGTTCCTTCTATGTAATTAGAAAAATAGGCTTCAAAAAAAGCAAAATTTTTGAATGAAATTTTAGAGGTATTAATTTCGGGAGTATTTTCAAATTCATTTTGTTTAAGGTACTGAAACAAAATTTCAAATAATTCTATTCTAGCCGGATCATAAGGATTTCCAAAAGCTCTTGCTTTAGCTATTGAAGAAGTTAATATTTTTGATGGCTTAGTTGACAATAAAGCACTAATTAATTTATTTAATTTAATAAATTCGCTTTGCATTCCCAGTTTTTCGGAAATTATCCTAGCATTATCTCTGAATTTATTTAGTCCATCTTCTCCTTTTACACGAACCATTTGTTCTAATTTAGCTTCAATTTCAGGTAATGTTAGTGTTTTAGATGTAGCTCCAAGTTGCCTTGAAACTTGTAAATTTTCAAGAAAAGCACGTTCTTGTTGTGAAACAAATAATTCTCCAGTGAAAAGATTATCTCCTTCAATAGGACTATTTCCTTCCATAAATCGGATGGTAATTCCTGGTAATTTAATTTTTTTTGTATAGGTATAAGTAACAAAAACATGACCTTGAGCGGTTGGCTTAAATTCTAAAGCTGATCTATGACTCAACACAGCATTAGGATACAATGTGCCAAGAATTGTAAAAATGTTTCTACTTATTATTTCTTTTGGTTGGTCAGTAAAATTTGATGTATATATTCTAGTGCATTGATTAACAATTGCCTGTCGATAAATATATTGTCTGCTTGATAATAGGTTTGCATTTTTCTTTTTTTTTGCGGTAAAAAATGAGACGAGCATTACAAATTACAGTTAGTAAGCGAGT
>JAHYJH010000222.1 GCA_019429185.1 Vicingaceae bacterium | reverse complement strand
TTCTATGCCACAGATTACGATAATTTTCGCTGATTAAATTTTTATTCATCCATCTATTAATCACTAATATCAAAAAAGAACAAACAAATAATAAATGTGATAAATAAAAAAGTGTGCGTTTGCCCTGTTTGAGTGATTTTTTGAAGATTAACTTTTGAATAAAAATAGTATTTTTACCGTATGGAATTTTTTTATTTAAAAGCATTACACATCATATTTGTAGTAACTTGGTTTGCCGGTTTGTTTTACATTGTGCGACTGTTTATTTACCATGTTGAATCCGAAGACAAAGAAGAAAGTGCCAAAGCCATTTTGCAAGAACAATATAAATTGATGAGCAAACGCTTATGGTATGGCATTACTTGGCCATCGGCAATTTTAACTGCTTTTTTTGCAGGTTGGTTACTCTATACCAATTTTGGGTATTATTTGTCGCAACCATGGATGCATATTAAACTTACGTTTGTAATGGCATTGTATGTTTACCATTTTATGTGTCATCGGTTGTTTGTGCAGTTGCAACACAATAAAATCAACTACTCTTCTTTTAAATTGCGTATTTGGAACGAAGTAGCCACTGTTTTTTTAGTTGCCATTGTGTTTTTGGTTACCTTAAAAGAAACTATGAGCTGGATTTGGGGAGTAGTAGGGATTTTGCTTTTTGGCATTTTGCTGATGTTGGCAATTAAAACGTATAAAAAATTGAGGGAGAAGTAGGTTGATTTTTGAAATTTGAAATTTATTTATTAATAAAGAAGAATAATTTATTTCACTAACCGATATTGCTCGTTTCAAAGACAGTGAACACACTGATTCTATTATTCAAAACTGGATGCGTAACCGAAATACGGTTGAATTATTGGGGTTATGGGAGACTATTCACAATCCGAATTTTAAACCCCTCGAATTCGAGGGGTTTAGAAAACAAGCTGGATTAAATAGTTTTGTGCTTACGCCTAAAAGGTGGATTGAGAAAACAAATGCCACAGGAATTATATCAAAATCTGGCAGATATGGTGGGACATTTGCACATAAAGATATTGCTTTTGAATTTGCTTCTTGGATTTCGATAGAATTTAAACTGTATGTAATTAAAGAATTTCAACGCCTAAAAGATGATGAAAATGACCGTTTAAAACTCAATTGGGATTTAAATCGCACTCTTGCCAAAATTAATTATCGTATTCATACCGATGCCATTAAAGAAAATATCATTCCTGAAAACCTTAGCAAAGAACAAGTCAGTTCCATTTATGCCAACGAAGCTGATGTGTTGAATATGGCATTATTTGGTAAAACTGCTAAACATTGGAGAGAAGAAAGTCCTGAAATAGAAGGAAACATTCGGGATTATGCTACCATTGAACAATTGTTGGTGTTAGCTAATTTAGAAAGCCTGAATACTGAATTTATTAAAATGGGTTTACCACAAATGGAAAGATTGGTAAAACTAAATCAAACAGCTATCACTCAAATGAAATCTTTAGCGATGAACTCAACTATAAAAAGACTGAAAGCATAAATCCTTTTTTAAAGCTTTCAAAACTTTCTGTTTATGAAAATTGAAAAACTCATTTTTATACTTTATAAATTAAGATTATTTTTGAAGTGGAAGAAATTCTATATATTATGGATGAAAAAACTTCAATTAAAATATTTCAAGATATAAAGGTGCGATTTTTATGGAATGATGATGCTGAAAAATGGTATTTTTCTGTAATAGATATTGTAGCTGTATTAACTAATTAGTACCTGCAAGAAAACACCCTTTTTTAGTGTCTTTGATAAGAATTAAGCGAAGCGAATCACGATTACAAAAAAACAATAGAAAATAATGAGAATAACGAAGTATTTGGGAGTTTTCTTGCAAAGACTAATTAGGGTTTGCTGAGAAAGTCATTTTAATTACTTAATTAACACTTATTCAGTTAATTATGTTAATAACTTGAGGGTATTAAACTGGGGTAAATGCAAGGTTTTCTTTAATTTTAAAGAAAAAAG
>JAHYJH010000221.1 GCA_019429185.1 Vicingaceae bacterium | reverse complement strand
TGATAAAAACAAAAAAAATGGACTAATAGAAAAAAATTACAGAAATTAGCCCTAAATAACTGGCTGGAATAAAATTCCAAAAGGAAAAAATTGAAAAAAATTGGACTTTATAGACAGACACTAATTACACCCTAAACAACAGATTAAAACCATTTCTTTTTAGTTTCAACCAACTTTTTCCTAAATTCGCAGTCTATTAAAATTAAACTTAAAAAATAAAATATGAATTACGATTTAATTGTTATTGGAAGTGGTCCTGGTGGCTATGTTGCAGCTATCAGAGCTTCTCAATTAGGGTTGAAAACTGCTATTGTTGAGCGTTCTGAATTAGGAGGAATTTGTTTAAATTGGGGATGTATCCCAACAAAAGCACTCTTGAAAAGTGCCAGTGTTTTTGAATACATCAATCATGCTGCTGATTTTGGAATAACTGTTAAAAGTGCTGATGCTGATTTTCCTGCAATAGTTAAACGAAGCCGAGAAGTTGCCAATGGAATGAGCAACGGCATTCAGTTTTTGATGAAAAAAAATAAAATTGATGTTATCAAAGGTACTGCTACACTTAAAGCGGGTAAAAAAATTGATGTAAAAAGCGATGATGGTAAAACAACCGAATATGCAGCTACTAACATAATTATCGCCACAGGTGCTCGCTCAAGAGAATTACCTAATTTACCTCAAGATGGCAAAAAAATTATAGGCTACCGAGAAGCCATGACCTTACCCAAATTACCTAAAAAAATGGTTATTGTTGGTTCTGGAGCTATCGGTTCTGAGTTTGCTTATTTCTATAATGCAATGGGTGTTGATGTTACTATTGTTGAATTTTTACCTAACATAGTTCCACTAGAAGATGAAGATGTTTCAAAACAATTGGAGCGTTCTTTCAAAAAAGCTGGAATTAAGGTAATGACAAGTTCATCTGTTGAAAGTGTTGATACTAAAGGTGCTGGATGTAAAGTATTAGTTAAAACCAAAAAAGGAGATGAAACCATAGAATGTGATGTTGTGCTTTCGGCAGTTGGAATTAAATCTAACATCGAAAATATTGGTTTAGAGCAAGTAGGCATCATTACCGATAGAGATAAAATTATTGTAAATGAATTTTACCAAACCAATATTCCTGGCTACCATGCCATTGGAGATGTTGTTCCTGGTCATGCATTGGCCCATGTTGCTTCTGCCGAAGGAATTATATGTGTTGAAAAAATTGCAGGTGTTCATGTTGAACCATTAGATTATGGAAATATTCCTGGATGTACGTATTGCTCTCCAGAAGTTGCCTCTGTTGGTATGACCGAAAAAGCTGCTCTCGAAAAAGGATATGAAATTAAAGTAGGTAAATTTCCTTTCTCTGCATCAGGAAAAGCAAGTGCTGCAGGACATAAAGATGGTTTTGTAAAACTAATTTTTGATGCTAAATATGGTGAATTATTAGGCGGACATTTAATTGGTTACAACGTAACGGAAATGGTTGCCGAATTAGTTGCTGTTCGGAAATTGGAAACTACAGGACATGAATTGATAAAAACAGTTCATCCTCACCCAACCATGAGCGAAGCTATTATGGAAGCTGCTGCTGCTGCTTATGGTGAAGTGATTCACATGTAATAAATTTAGCTATCGCTTAATAAAAAAATCTGCTTCAATACATTGAAGCAGATTTTTTTTAATATTTATCAATTATTAAAAACCAAATGAAAAACATTTTTTCCAACATAAGCATTGATAAATGGGTTGTTTTAATACTGTTTTCCATAACTATTTACACTGTTTTCAACTTAAAGCATTGGAAAAAAGAAAATAGAGTAATTGTTTCTGATGTTGTTGATTATTATGGTTATTTACCCGCAACATTTATTTATGGTGATGTTACCTTAACCAATCCAAATAATAAAATAACTACCTACTTGTTAAGTTTCACAAGGTTGTTCCTTAAAGTCTTGTTTACTATTACTCTTCAAAAGTAGTATTTTTTCTTTAAACACTGCTGGCTTTTCCTTAAAAATTTTAGGTTCGAGTTCAAACCACTTTT